>JBFGDP010000064.1:0-10476 GCA_041580575.1 Christiangramia sp. | reverse complement strand
AAAGTTCTGGAGTGGTTTGAAAACTTCAAACTGGAAAAGGTTTCTAAAAACCTTGGAGAAGTAAAGGTGACCGTAACTCAGATCAATGCCGGGAGTCAGCATAATGTAGTTCCCGCAAAAACACATCTGGTCATCGATGTTAGGGTAAATGATAAATACAGTAATAAGGAGATCGAGCAGATCTTAAAGGATAAAGCTCCGGTGGACGAAATCAATGCCCGAAGTTTACGATTGAATTCATCTTCAATTCCGTTAGATCACGAACTGGTTAAAGCTGGGATAGCCCTGGGAATGGAAACTTATGGTTCTCCAACTTTGAGTGATCAGGCGATGCTGAGTTGTCCGTCTTTAAAATTAGGGCCGGGTGATTCCGCCAGATCTCATTCGGCAGATGAATTTATTTATGTAAAGGAGATCGAAGAAGGAATAGAAAAGTATATAAAGTTACTTGAGAAGGCGTTGAAGTAATAGTTGAATTAAACCGGATGCACTGAGCATGTCGAAGTTCGACAAGCTCAGTGCTGCAAATATAAATACGTCAAGCTGTCCCGATGCTTCGGGAGTTTTAGCTTCTCTTGGGATCCTGAAACGAGTTCAGGATGACGAAAATAAATAGAATGAATCTGTTAATGTCATTTCGAACAAAGTGGGAAATCTTAGATTCCACAGTCATAAACTCCTTAGGAATGACAAAATTAAAAGACCTCTTGACTGCTCTCGAGGTGACACTTAAAATAAATTGAATATGAAACTCTGGGATAAAGGTATTTCAATAGACAAACAGATAGAAAAGTTCACTGTTGGCAATGACCGTGAACTGGATATGCACCTGGCCGAATATGATATTCAGGCTTCTAAGGCCCATGCTAAAATGCTGGGAAAGGTTGGTGTCCTGACGGAACAAGAAGTGGAAGCACTTCTTGCAGAACTTGATATTTTAAAAGATCAGCTTGAAAAGGGACAGTTTCAGATCGAAGAGGATTTTGAAGATGTTCATTCTAAGATAGAATTTGAACTTACCAAAAAACTAGGAGAAACCGGAAAAAAGATCCACACCGCCCGATCAAGAAACGACCAGGTTCTGGTAGCCCAGCAGTTGTATTTTAAAGATAATCTACAGCAGATCACTTTAAAAACTAAAAAACTTATTGATGTACTTCTTGGCCTGGCCGATGAACATAAAGAAGAGGTTCTTCCCGGATACACCCATCTGCAAGTAGCAATGCCATCTTCTTTCGGGTTGTGGTTTTCAGCCTATGCTGAATTGCTAATTGATGATCTTTATTTACTGGAAGCCGGGTTAAAAATCGTGGATCAGAATCCTTTAGGTTCTGCAGCCGGTTATGGTTCATCATTTCCTATTGACCGGGAATTCACCACAAAAGAATTAGGCTTTTCCACCCAGAAATTTAATGTGGTCGCGGCACAGATGAGCAGGGGGAAATGCGAAAGAACCGTAACTTCAAATATTGCTTCACTGGCTAATACATTATCCAGGTTTGCTATGGATATCTGTTTGTATATGAGTCAGAATTTTGATTTCATAAGCTTCCCCGATGAGCTGACCACAGGTTCCAGTATTATGCCGCATAAGAAGAATCCGGATGTTTTTGAACTGGTTCGAGGCAAATGCAATAAGCTGCAGGCCATTGCCAATGAAATGATCCTTATTACCAATAATCTGCCTAGTGGTTACCACAGGGATTTTCAGCTCATTAAGGAGAATAGCATTTACGCGGTTGAGAATATGAAGGAGATACTGGATGTTTTCACCCATTCTATTGCTCAAATCAAGGTGAATGAAATAGATCTTAGGGATGAAAAATATAAATACCTGTTTACGGTAGACAGCATAAACGAACTGGTTATCAACGGTAAATCATTCAGGGATGCTTATAAAATAATAGGGGAGCAGGTTCAAAATGGTGCTTATGAAGCTTCAGAAGGAATGAAGCACACGCATTCGGGAAGTAAGGATAATCTTTCTCTGAACATGATCAAGAACAAGTTGCAACAGCTTTAGGCGTTGAACTATGTTTGGTTGTCATTTTGATCCCGATGTTTCGGGAGAGGAATCTATATTATGAAGATTCTTCACTTCGCCTACGTTCTGAATGACAGAGACATTTTTATAAAAAAACCTCCTGAAGATAAATATTCATCAGGAGGCAGCTTTTTAAAAACAATTATGAACTAATTCTTAAATAATGGTCATTTGTCCCAGGTTAAGGTTTTCGTTATTTACGATATGACCTTCGGTATCGCTGATCACACTTTCCAGAAAATCTCCAACTCTTTCGGTTGAATAATGATTATCTTTATTGATATCTATAGTGCAAACATTCAGTTTAATGCTTAACTCCACAGCCATTCTCACCGTTTCAGCTTCTTTCTTCAGTCCTAAATGGTCCAGCATCATCGCTGCGGAAAGTACGGATGCTATTGGATTTGCAATTCCCTGTCCGGTAGCTTGCGGATAGGAACCATGAATAGGCTCAAACAGAGCGTTTTCAGTTCCAATAGAAGCAGACTCTAACAGTCCGATACTTCCACCGATCACACTGGCTTCATCAGAAATAATATCCCCGAACATATTTTCGGTAAGGATTACATCGAATTGCTTTGGGTTCAGGATCATTTGCATTGCGGCATTATCCACGAATAAATACTCAACTTTTACGCCTGGATATTCCTTACCGATCTCAGTAACCGTTTTTCTCCAGAGACGGGAAGTTTCAAGGACATTGGCTTTATCGATCAGCGTTAATTTTTTTCTTCTTTCCTCGGCGGCTTTAAAAGCCAGGTGTGCTATTCGCTCAATTTCTTCTACCGAATAGGTGCAAAGATCTGATGCGCTTCTGCCATCTTCTGCAGTACTTTTTTCTCCGAAGTATATACCACCGGTAAGTTCCCGGAATATGACCATATCTGCCCCTTCAATATTCTCAGGTTTTAAAGGAGATTTGTGGATAAGGCTTTCATAAGCTCTAACCGGCCTGATATTAGCGAAAAGTCCAAGTTCCTTTCTAAGTTTAAGCAATCCCTGTTCCGGCCTAACCTTGGCCGATGGATCATTATCATATTTTGGATCTCCAATTGCCCCGAATAGCACAGCGTCAGATTTTTTACATAGTTTCAGTGTATTTTCAGGCAACGGATCCCCCAATAGATCTATTGCGGCTGCACCCACTACAGCTTCTTCAAAATTGAACTCATGATCAAATCTATCTGCAACAGCCTTCAGCACTTTCACTGACTGCTGCGTTATTTCAGGACCAATCCCATCTCCGGGAAGTACGGCTATATTGAATTTCATATTTTTTCAGTTTGTAGGGTTTGTTGCGGTTCTGCCTGATTTCCGCTTCTCTTCTTCTCAAATTTCTTTATTGCATCCAGTTTACTGGTTAAAAAGTCGATATCGTCATACCCATTAATAAGACAGGTTTTTTTGTAGGGATCGATATCAAAACTTTCAGATTCACCAGAACTTTGGATACTTATTTTTTGTTCTTCTAAATCGACGATCACTTTTTCATCGGCATCTTTTTCTACTGCGGTGAATAATTTATGAAGAAAATCGGGGCTAACCTGTACGGGTAATAACCCATTATTCAACGCGTTTCCTTTAAAAATATCTGCAAAATAACTGGATACGACTGCTTTGAATCCGTAAGCTTTTATGGCCCAGGCGGCATGCTCACGACTGGAACCGCAACCAAAATTATTTCCTGCAAGGAGAATGGAACCTGAATATTTATCCTGATTCAGCACAAAATCTTCATTTGGCTCTCCTGTCTTATCAAAACGCCAGTCCCGGAAAAGATTCTCTCCGAAACCTTCCTTATCTGTTGCCTTTAGAAAACGGGCCGGAATGATCTGGTCTGTATCTACATTCTCAGCATCCAACGGCACGACCGTATCTGTTAATTTTATAAACTTTTCCATTTAGTTCAATGTTTGGGTGTAATCTGAAATCTTACCTGAAATAGCGGTGGCAGCTGCGGTTAGCGGACTGGCCAGGATGGTCCTGGAGCCGGGGCCCTGTCTGCCTTCAAAATTTCTATTACTTGTCGAGACACAATATTCCCCTTCAGGAATCTTATCATCATTCATGGCTAAACATGCTGAACATCCCGGCTGTCTCAAGGTGAAACCGGCTTCTTCAAAAACCTTATCCAAACCTTCAGTTCTGATCTGTTCTGCAACCTGACGGCTACCCGGAACGATCAAAGCGTTCACATTTTCAGCTTTCTTTTTTCCTTTGATATAGGAGGCAGCAACTCTGAAATCCTCGATCCTGGAGTTAGTACAACTACCAATGAAGATATAATTTATCGGCTTCTCCAATAAGGTTTCGCCCGGCTTAAAATTCATATAAGCAAGAGCCTTGGCATCACTTTTATTTCCTTCCACCGGAATAGATCCTGTAAGCTTGATTCCCATACCTGGATTTGTTCCATAGGTGATCATAGGCTCTATATCTTCAGCTTCAAAGGAATATTCCTGATCGAATTCTGCATCAGCATCGGTTTTCAAAGTTTCCCAATGAGCTTTCATTTTTTCAAACTCAGCGCCTTTTGGAGCGAATTCCCGTCCTTCCACATAATCTATAGTAGTCTGGTCTGGAGCGATCAACCCGCCTCGAGCGCCCATTTCAATGCTCATATTACAAACGGTCATTCGGCCTTCCATAGACATTTCCTCAAAAATATTACCTGCGTACTCGCAGAAATATCCTGTACCTGAATTTGTGCCGAGTTTACTGATGATGTATAGGATGACATCTTTAGGAAGCACTCCGTTTTTCAGTTTTCCGTTCACATTGACCCGAAGCTTCTTAGGTTTTTCAACCAGTAAACACTGGCTGGCAAACACCTGGGTCACCTGGCTGGTTCCAATTCCGAAAGCAATTGTTCCAAAGGCACCATGAGTAGAAGTGTGGCTATCACCACAAACTATGGTCATACCTGGTTGTGTAATCCCAAGCTCGGGAGCCATCACGTGAACAATCCCGTTATAGGGATGTCCTAACCCGTAAAGAGTGATATTGTTCTCTTCGCAATTCTGGCTTAGTTCCTTTAGTTGTTTTCTGGACAGAAGATCCTTCACCGGCAGGTGCTGATCTTTTGTAGGTGTATTATGATCGGCTGTTGCGACGATCTGGTCCGGTCGAAAAACCGGAATATTTCTTTCCTTTAATTCATTAAAAGCCTGCGGACTGGTCACTTCATGTATCAGATGTTTATCGATATATAAAATGTCCGGCCCATTAGGTATGCTTTCCACAACATGGGAATCCCATATTTTGTCAAATAAAGTTTCCTTCATAATCTATCAAGCAATTGCTCTGGAGTTCTTTTTAAAAATGTCCATAATAGTGTGAATGTCATGATCTGCCACTTCCTTCTTAGCATCCGCGAAATTCAGGAATTCGTGGTATACATGATCTAATTCAAGTTTGGTAAGATCGTATCCCATCTTCTTTGCTTTATAAGCTAAAGCAGCTCTTCCGCTACGGGCAGTTAAAACAATGGCCGACTCGGTGACCCCGACATCGGCTGGATTTATAATTTCGTATGTTTCTCTGTTCTTGATGACGCCATCCTGGTGGATACCTGAGCTATGAGCAAAGGCATTCGCCCCGACGATCGCCTTGTTGGGCTGGACGTACATTCCCATTTCCCTGGAGACCATTTTACTCGTGTCATATAACAATTGCGGATTGATATCCGTATTCAATTGTAAATATGGATGTTGTCTCAAGATCATAACCACCTCTTCCAAGGCTGTATTTCCGGCACGTTCACCAATACCATTGATGGTGCACTCGATCTGTCTCGCGCCATTAGTGATACCGGCAATCGCATTAGCGGTAGCCAATCCAAGGTCATTGTGGCAATGGCAGGAAATGATCACATTATTAATGCCGATCACATTCTCCTTTAAATATTTGATCTTTTTCCCATATTCTTCCGGAAGACAATATCCCGTGGTATCTGGAATATTCAATACAGTAGCGCCATTTCTCACCGCTTCTGAACATACCTTTGCTAGGAATTCATTCTCGGTTCTTCCGGCGTCTTCCGCATAGAATTCGACATCATCAACGAAAGTTTTAGCATAGGCAACCGCCTCGCCGGCTCTTTCAATGATCTCGGGCCTGCTGGATTTGAATTTATATTTAATATGAGAATCGGAAGTTCCAATTCCTGTATGAATTCTTGGTTTACGGGCATATTTAAGCGCTTCGGCAGCAACCCTGATGTCATTTTTAACAGCACGTGTAAGTCCACACACAGTTGCATTCTTAACGAGTTTTGAGATCTCGGTTACCGATTGAAAATCACCAGGACTTGAAACAGGAAAGCCGGCTTCTATCACATCTACGCCCAATTCATCCAGTCGCGCAGCAATTTTTAATTTTTGTTCAGTATTTAGTTTGCAGCCGGGGACCTGTTCGCCGTCCCTCAATGTAGTGTCGAAAATTTCTACCTTTTCAGTGCGCATATGAGATTTATTTTACTTTATCTTTATCTAAAGTATCAGAATCCTTAAGCAACAAGTTATGCTAACACCAAAGTGTTACGATATTTGAAACAGGTAATTAAGATCGTAAAGCCTTGTTTTTAAAAGGTTTGCAAAATATTTATTTACAATGACCAATGACTTAACCGAAAACCTGTTTTCTTTAATTAAATCCCTTTCTGCTTCAGAAAAAAGGCAGTTTTCCCTATATGTAGGTAGAGTAGGAGTAAATACAGATTCTAAATTTCTCAACCTGTATAAGGTCATGTCCAGGCAGAAAAAATATGATGAAGCTGAAATCCTGAAAAGCACGAGTATAAGTAAACTACAGCTTTCTAACGTCAAAACACACCTTTATAAACAACTGCTAATCTCTCTGCGGTTGAATCCTGCACATCAAAGCATTCCAGTCCAGATAAGAGAACAGGTAGATTTTGCTTATATCCTTTACCATAAAGGACTTTACCAGCAAAGCTTGAAATTACTTGATAAGGTAAAAACCCTGGCGATCAATTACGAGGAAAAGAATCTTACCTATGAGATTTTAGAGTTGGAAAAGATCATTGAATCCCAGTATATCACGCGTAGTATGAGTAACAGGGCAGATGTACTCATTAAGGAGACCGAGGAAATTGGAAAGCTTAATACTATATGGGGGAAACTATCTAACCTTTCTTTGGAATTATATTCCATTTTCCTGAAAAACGGCTATTGTAAGAGTGAGGAAGAAGCACTCAAAATCAAAAAATATTTCAAGGAAAAACTCCCGGAATACGATTACAAGGATCTGGGTTTTAGAGAGCGTTTATGGTTGTACAAAGTACATCTCTGGTATAGTTTTTTGATCCAGGATTTTCTGGGCTGCTACCGTTATTCTATGAAATGGAAGGAATTATTTATTGAATATAATCACCTTATTCCCATACATCCGGTTTCATATTTAAAAGGCAGTCATTACTTGCTGGAGTCATTGTTCTATTTAAATCATACAGATCTTTTTGAACAAACCCTCAAACAACTGGAAGATGCGCTTAGAGATCCTAAGATTCCGCATAATGATAACATCTCTGCGCTTTCCTTTCTATATGTTTACACCAACAAGCTGAATCTAAGATTCATGAAAGGTGAATTTGTGGATTCTGAAGAGTTGATCAAAAAGATCAATGAGAAGATCCTGAAATTCCAGGGGAGGATAGATGAGCATCATATCATGGTGTTTTATTATAAGATCGCCTGTTTGTATTTTGGAGCCGGAGACAATAAGAAATCTATTGAATACCTTAAAAAGATCATTAATAACAAATCTCTGGAAATGCGCCAGGACCTCATGTGCTTTGCCAGGATACTGAACCTGGTAGCTCATTATGAAGCCGGTCTGGACTACCATTTGGATAGCCTGATAAAATCTACCTATAAGTTTCTAATCAAGATGGATGATATGCACGCGGTACAGGTAGAAATGATAAAATTCCTTAGAAAATTACCCGATGTATCGCCTCTGGAAATAAAGGACGAATTTAGAAAACTCCATGCTACTTTAAAGAAATTCGAAGATCATCCTTATGAAAGGAGGGCATTTCTTTATCTCGATATTATTTCCTGGCTTGAAAGCAATATTGAAGAGCGACCCGTGAAGGAGATCCTTTCAGAGAAATTCAAGGAACTTTCAAGGTAAATTTTGAGATTTGACAGAAAAGAAGCAATATCTCGGTAACCTACTCCAGCTTAACCTGGCTGTTTTACTCATAAGTACCTCCGGTGCTCTGGGAAGATATATTACGCTTCATCCTGTAACCACTATTTTCTATCGTTGTTTACTTGCGGCAGTGGTTTTCTATATCTATTGCAGATGGAAGAATATAAATCTCAAAATTGAAAATAAAGGGGATCTGCTAAAACTGATACTTGGAGGAATTTTAATGGGGGCTCATTGGATCACCTATTTTTTTTCATTACAATATTCCAGTGTAGCAATAGCCTTGTTATCACTTTTTACTTACCCGGTTATTACGGCTTTCCTGGAGCCGATACTTTTTAAAATAAAGTTTGATAAGGTTCATATTGCCTTAGGGTTTCTGGTGCTGGCGGGCATCTATTTTTTAAGCCCGGAATTTGATCTGGATAATGATTATTTTTTAGCAGTGCTTTTTGGAGTCGCATCAGCGATATTTTATGCCTTGAGAAATTTATTAATGAAGCGTGAAGTGGAAAGATATAATGGGTCTGCACTAATGTTTTACCAAATACTGGTGATTTCACTATTGCTATTTCCTGCTGTTTTCTACAGTGAATTTGATTTGGTTCTCGATCAATGGAAACCTCTTGTTGTCCTGGCTATTCTTACTACCTGTATCGGGCATACCTTATTCCTGCAGAGTTTCAAGAATTTTAGCATAACGGCTGCCAGTATTATGAGCAGTATACAGCCAGTGTATGGCATTATTATCGCGTTTTTCTTTTTGAACGAAATACCTTCTTTAAAAACCTTCGTTGGAGGTACCCTTATAATAAGCGCTGTAGTAATTGAAAGCCTGATCTCGATAAAAAGTAAGCGAAATTAGTATCTAGTTCAGGCTGTAGAACGCTAATTAATCTTTTAAAGCGCACCCTGGAAATTGATGGTATAAGCCGATTACTAATTGAGAATGACGTTAAAAGTGTCACCCTGGCGCAGATCACCAGATCTAAAACCTCTCATAAACCATTCCTTGCGTTGTTCAGAAGTTCCATGAGTAAAGGAGTCAGGATTTACCCTGCCACTAGTTCTTTTTTGGATAGAATCATCACCTACGGCATTTGCGGCACTAAGCGCCTCATCAATATCTCCTTCGCTTAAATACTCCTTATTATGATGGGTAAAAACGCCGGCATAATAATCTGCCTGTAATTCTAATGCTACAGAGAGTTCATTTGCTTTGGTCCTGCTAGTTTGTTGCTGCAAATTTCTAACCTTTGAGGCCGTGCCCAATAAGGTTTGAACGTGGTGTCCCACTTCGTGTGCTATTACATAGGCAATGGCGTAATCACCACCTTTTGCACCAAACCTTTTTCTTAGTTCATCAAAAAACCTCAGGTCCATATAGATCTTTTGATCTGCCGGACAATAAAATGGACCACTAGCGGCGGAAGCTCCTCCGCAGGCAGTCTGTACGGCATCTGAAAATAATACCAGGCCGGGTTCCCGGTAGTTCATATTATTTTCAGCAAAAATATCATTCCAGACGTCCTCGGTGTCGGCGAGTACGGTAGCTGTGAATTGTCCCAGTTCTTTCTCCTCGGCCGTTAGCTCCCGTGTTTCTTCAGTACCCGCTCCAACGCCCTCGAGTTGGTTCAGGACAGAAACGTCACCATCGCTTAAAATGAACTGTGCAATAACAAAGATTACCCCTATTATTCCTCCACCTGCGATAAGTTTACCTTTACCCGAAGAACCTCTTCGATCTTCGACATTCCCGCTTTGTCTTCTGCCTCGCCATTTCATTTTGATAAGTTTTAATCAAAAATAATCATTAATGAAGCACAAAATTCTAAATTAAATCATAACAGAATTCCAGATTGGGTCTGAAGGAGGAGGAGCAACGATACGGATAGATTCTTTACTTACCGGGTGGATAAATTTTAATTCCCTTGAGTGCAAATGAATACTGGCATCCTTATTACTACGATCAAATCCATATTTAAGATCACCTTTAATTGGTGAGCCAATGGAGGATAACTGACTCCTAATCTGATGATGTCTCCCAGTATGCAGATCTATTTCAAGTAAATAGTAATTATCAAGTTTTTTTAATAACCGGTAATCCAGGATCGCTTTTTTACTATCGGGAACTTCATTTTTGTGAGCGTAGGATTTATTCTGCTTAGAATTTCTTTTCATGTAATGTACCAGCTCACCTTCTTCATTTGGAGGCGGATTTTTAACTACAGCCCAATAGGTTTTCTTCGCTTTTT
>JBFGDP010000063.1:0-10508 GCA_041580575.1 Christiangramia sp. | reverse complement strand
AATTTTCAGCGGAAATATTATAGGTGCTTTTCAGAAATTTCTTTCTAAGTCTAAAAAAATCTGAATTGATCTCTCGCTGTGTAGGCCCCTCACAAAGTAATTCTCTCCATACGATTTTTTCTCCCGGCAAATTGAGTTCTTGCATTTGCTCAGCCAGACTATCGCCATTTACTATGTGTAGGGTTTTATTCATGGTGAAAAATTGAAAAAGCGTGTAGGATTAACCTCCAACACGCTTTACATTATAGCCTTCTTTTTTTAGAATTTGCATTATTTTTTCCCGATCATCACCCTGGATAATAATTTTACCATCTTTGGTAGATCCCCCAACTCCGCATTTTTTTTTCAGCATCTTGCCAAGCGAAATAAGCTCCTCTTCAGGTCCCTGAAAGCCTTTAATTATGGTAACGGTCTTTCCACCGCGACCTTTATTGCTAAAATGAGCTTCAAGTTCCTGATCCTGGGGCTCAAGCTCCTCCTGAGATCCCTCTTCTGCGTAAGCAGATTCATCGAAATCATCGTTTGTTGAGAAAACAAAACCTCCCAGATCTTCCAGACCTAACTTCTTCTTTGCCATAATTATTTCTTAGCCAGTCCAATTTCAATTAGGCGCTGATTCAAAAATTCACCGGCAGTGATATCTTCGTATTGTTTTGGATGATCTTCATCAATGCATTCTTCCAGGCAGTTCAATGGCATTTCGCTGCGTGGATGCATAAAGAAAGGAATAGAATATCTTGGTTTTCCCCATTCTTCCTTTGGTGGATTAATCACCCTGTGGATGGTAGATCTTAATTTGTTATTGGTATGCCTTTCCAGCATGTCTCCCACATTGATCACTAATTCATCTTCTTGCGGAATTGCATCTATCCATTCCCCATCTTTTCTTAATACCTGAAGACCACCGGTAGAAGCTCCCATTAATAAGGTGATAAGATTTATATCTCCATGTGCTCCTGCTCTAACTGCACCTTTAGGCTCTTCCTGAATTGGAGGATAGTGGATAGGTCTTAGAATACTATTCCCATTACTTGCCCAGTGGTCAAAATAGAACTCATCAAGACCTATATATAAAGCAAGTGCTCTTAATACATAAATACCTGTTTTTTCAAGCATACGGTAAGCCTCCATCCCGGTTTTGTTGAAATTCTCAAGCTCCTCGACCTGGACATTTTCAGGATATTCTTCGGTTAGATTTGCATCTTCAGACGGCTCCTGGCCAAAATGCCAGAATTCCTTTAGATCTCCTTCCTTTTTACCTTTTGCATGTTCCTTTCCAAAGGATATATAACCTCTTTGACCGGCAAGACCTTCGATCTCATATTTTTGTTTTGTTTCTATTGGAAGCTCGAAGAATGATTTCACTTCTGTATAGAGTTCGTCTACCAGGTTATCGCTTAAAAAGTGGTTTTTTAAAGCCACAAAGCCTATTTCTTCATAAGCTTTACCAATTTCATTTACGAACTTCTCTTTACGCTTTGGATCATCAGACAGGAAGTCTGCCAAATCTACGCTTGGTATATTATTCATTGCCATTTTTAGCGGTTTATTAATTTATGGTAACAGGCAAAGTTAAGTAAAATTAGGCGATATGCTTATGCTTTTTAATTTTCTTAGCATATGGAAATTTGGTTACATTTGAGTACTAAACAATTTTTATGTTCGCCGGTAAGACCAAATTTCAAGGAGTTATTTATAAAGATCACGATTTAACTTCATCCACATTAATCGATCTCTACGCTTCCATGTTAAAACCCAGGATGATAGAGGAAAAAATGCTTATACTTTTAAGACAGGGGAAGATCTCAAAATGGTTCAGCGGGATTGGACAGGAGGCCATATCTGTAGGAGTAACCAGAGCTATGCAGGAAGATGAATATATATTGCCTATGCACCGTAATCTAGGCGTTTTTACGAGCAGGAATATTCCATTGCACAGGCTTTTCTCTCAATGGCAGGGAAAAGCTTCAGGATTTACCAAGGGAAGGGATCGTAGTTTTCATTTTGGCACCCAGGAATTTAAAATAGTTGGTATGATTTCCCACCTGGGCCCCCAACTGGGAGTTGCAGATGGTATTTCACTAGCCCATATATTAAAAAACGAAAAGAAACTTTCAGCTGTTTTTACCGGAGAAGGAGGTACTAGTGAAGGTGATTTCCATGAAGCGCTCAATATAGCCTCGGTTTGGGATCTTCCCGTTTTATTTTGCATTGAAAATAATGGCTATGGACTTTCAACACCCACTTCAGAACAATATAGATGTAGAGATCTTGCAGACCGAGGGATTGGATATGGGATCGAGTCTCATATTATAGACGGAAATAATATTATAGAAGTATATAGCAAAGTAGCACGGCTTACAGAAAGTATTCGCGAAAATCCACGCCCGGTTTTAATCGAATTTAAAACTTTCAGAATGCGAGGGCACGAGGAGGCCAGCGGAACCAAGTACGTCCCACAGGAGCTAATGGACGAATGGGAGCAAAAAGATCCTATTAAAAATTTTGAGCAATATCTCCTTGAAAGGGAAATCATATCTGAATCTGCCATAGAGGAGTTAAGAAACTCTATCCAAAATGAAATAGATGAAAATTTACAATTAGCGTTTTCAGAGCCGGCTATAGAATCCAGTACCAGAGAGGAATTAGAAGATGTTTTCGAACCTTTCTCGTACCAGCAAACAGATCCGGGTAGTGACACGGAAAATATACGCTTTGTAGACGCGATTTCTCAGGCATTAAAAGAATCCTTGAGAAAACACGAAAACCTGGTTTGCATGGGGCAGGATATTGCAGATTATGGGGGCGTTTTTAAGATCACTGAAGGTTTCATGGAAGAATTTGGGAAAGAACGAATTCGGAATACGCCTATTTGCGAATCTGCCATTGTAGGAACCGCTATGGGTCTTTCTATAAATGGTATGAAGGCCATGGTAGAAATGCAATTCAGTGATTTTGTAAGTTCAGGTTTTAACCCTATAGTAAATTACCTCGCCAAGGTTAAATATCGCTGGGATCAAAGTGCAGATGTTGTTATAAGGATGCCCTGTGGTGGTGGAGTAGGAGCCGGCCCATTTCATAGCCAGACCAATGAGGCCTGGTTTACCAAGGTACCTGGATTAAAGGTGGTTTATCCTGCTTTTCCATATGATGCGAAGGGCCTACTAAATACTGCTTTTAACGACCCTAATCCCGTTTTATTTTTCGAGCATAAAGCTTTATATCGAAGTATAAGACAGGATGTTCCAATTGATTATTTTACTTTACCGTTTGGTAAGGCTTCAAAAATAAAAGAAGGTCATTTGATAAGCATTATTACATACGGTGCAGGGGTTCATTGGGCGTTGGAAACATTGCAGGAAATGGAAATAGAAAATGTGGATCTAATAGATCTTAGAAGTTTACAACCTCTGGATATAGATAGTATATGTAAGTCGGTTACAAAAACAGGAAAAGCGATCATTTTAACAGAAGACAGCCTGGCGGGGAGTTTTGCTTCAGAGATCGCAGCGATCATTTCAGAAAATTGTTTTGAAAGTTTAGATGCGCCGGTCATGAGGGTAGGTAGTCTTGAATCTCCAATTCCATTCGCTAAAAATCTGGAAGAAGGATATCTTCCAAAACAAAGATTTAGAGAGAAATTACAGGAATTAATAGAATATTAATAAAGTCTAATGTTACTCTAAAAATTTTTAAGAATCCTTAACAAAAGCATTGTTAAATTATTAATAATCTTTTGTGGGAGGTAAAACACTACAGTAATTTAGATTTAACTAATCAATTAAATCTATTAATTATGGTACGTTTAATCGTTATTTTTCTGATTATCGCAATCATTGCCGCTATTTTTGGTTTCGGTGGGATTGCAGAAGGAGCTGCAGATATCGCAAAGATCATATTCTATATTTTCTTAGTACTGCTGGTAATTTCACTTCTTAGCCGATTGATCAGAAGATAATATAAATTGTTTAACAAGATCCAATGTGTATTATGGAGGACATAATTCACATTGGATTTTTAGTTTAAAAAAATCTACAATGAAGAAGTATTTTATTTTGATGATTGTGTCTGCCCTTATCCTGTCTTGTGGTGGAACGAGTAAAGTTGCCAAAGAGGCTAGAAAAACCTTTGACGGTAACTGGACTTTAACCAGTATAACCTATCCAAACAATCCGGGAAATTTTAATGTAACCCTGTTTAACGAGGCTACTGCTTCTTGTTTTGAAAACAGTGCCTGGGATTTTGTTTCTAATAATAACCGTGGAACATATACGGTTAGTGGGACAGGTTGTGACGGTGAAACAAATTATTTTATATGGTCTATAGACGAAGAAAATACCCCTGCTGGATTATATGATTTTTTATTAAAACCAACCAACGACAATTATAAATCTACTACTGGAAATCAGGGATTCAGATTAAACCTTAAAAGCTTATCTGAATCTAATATGGTTTGGGAGCAAACCGTTAGTCTCGATGGTTCCCCGTTTACCATAAGAATGAATTTTTCCAAATAACAATTTAAACTAAATAAGCTATGAATAATGTATTAAACAGAATGTTCGCTATTTTACTGGCATCCACGCTTTTATTTGGATGTGAAGCGACAAAAAATGCTAATAATAAACAAAAAGGAGCCGTAATAGGTGCTACCGGAGGAGCCGTTGTTGGTGGAGTAATAGGAAACAATACCGGTGATGGGAATACCGCTTTGGGTGCTATTATCGGTGGTGTGGTAGGAGGTACTGCCGGAGCAATCATTGGTAACCGTATGGATAAGCAAGCACAAAAAATTGAGGAAGAGATTCCGGGTGCTGAAGTTGAAAGAGTAGGTGAAGGAATAAATGTAACTTTTGATGAGAAAAGTGGAGTTTATTTTGATACTGAAAAATACAATATCAATGCGAAATCCAAGGAAACCCTGAATAAATTAGCCGATATTTTTAAAGAGTATCCAAATACCAATATTCTGGTGGAAGGACATACAGATAATACTGGTAGTGATAGCTACAATCTAACTTTATCCAAAAACAGAGCCCAGGCTGTTACAGGTTACCTTGTAGATGCTGGAATAGACAGGGGAAGATTTACCACAAAATGGTATGGTGAATCTCAACCTAAGTACGATAACAGCACAGCCGATGGTCGCGCAAAAAACAGAAGAGTAGAATTAGCCATCGTAGCTAACGACGAGCTTAAGGAGCAGGCTAAGAAACAGGCAGACCAAACTGAAGGAAACTAGGTTTACTAGTCATATTCTAACTTTAAAAGAAATCCCGGTACATTACCGGGATTTTTTATTCTTTTAAGTAAATTGATGATGTGAAATACAATAGGGTCATAATCATTGGAGGCGGATTGGCAGGTCTTACTGCTGCTATAGATTTATCTGGTAAGGGATTTCATGTGATCTTATTTGAAAAGGATCAATACCCTCATCATAAGGTTTGCGGGGAGTATCTCTCCAAAGAGGTATTACCTTACCTTGATTCTCTCGGTATATACCTTGATGGTCTCCGACCTCCCCAAATCAATGAGTTGGTATTTTCATCTAATTCAGGTTTAACCACCAGGTGTTCCCTTGAAATGGGTGGATTAGGGCTAAGCAGGTTTACCCTGGATCACTTTTTATATAAAAAAGCTAAAGAAAATGGTTGTGAGATCATTAATGCCACGGTAAAGAGTGTAGAATTCACAAATAATATTTTTAAAGTAATTACCAACCGGGAGCAAATATATATTTCAGACATTGCGCTTGGAGCTTATGGTAAAAGATCTAATATCGATAATTATCTGGACAGGGATTTTTTCCGTAATTCATCTTCGTGGCTTGCAGTAAAAGCACATTATTTAAACAAGGATTATCCAGGGAACCTGGTTTCCTTACATAATTTTGAGGGTGGTTATTGTGGCCTGTCCCGTACAGAATTGAATACGATCAATATGTGTTATCTGGCTTCCTATAAAAGTTTTAAAAAATATAAGAATACCCGGGACTTCCGGAATGAAGTTTTAATAAAAAATCCTAGGCTCGAAGAATTTTTTGATAACTCTACAATGGTTTTTGACAAAGAATTGACCATTGCCCAGGTTAATTTTGATCGTAAATCGCTGGTACAGGATCATATATTGATGATTGGGGATGCTGCGGGCCTTATCCACCCGCTTTGTGGTAACGGGATGGCTATGGCTATACACAGTGCTAAAACGGCTTCAGATGCGATTTATAAGCACATTGTTGCCGGTGGAAAAAACAGGTTAGACCTGGAAAGTAACTACAAAGTAACCTGGCGCAATCTGTTTGAAAAAAGAATTAAGGCCGGCAGAATCTTACAAAATATTCTTTTAAGAAATTCTATATCTGTAGTATCCCAGGAAATGATCAATTTATTTCCGGGTTTAATGCCGTTCATAATAAAGAGAACCCACGGAAAACCTATATATGTTTAATATCAATACTACCTATCGAAGTGAGCAGGTAGAAATCATGGATGATTTCGATCTAAACGGAAAGGATCTTGATAAAACATTACAAGATCTGGACAGGATTAATTCCTGGCTAGGGGGAAATAGAATTACTATTAAAGGAGTACAGAAACTGCTAGGAAATAATGTTGATAATAGCCCCATAAGGATAGCAGATCTTGGCTGCGGAAATGGTGCCATACTAAGGAAACTAGCAGCCTGGGGAGAAAGGAATCGTTACAACTTCGAGCTAACAGGTATAGATGCGAATTCACATGCTATTGAAATGGCAAAATGTTTAACCAGGGATCAACCTAATATTCAATTTAAAACTCTGAATATTTTTGACAACGATTTTAAGAACCTCCAGTTCGATATCATACTTTGTACTTTAACCCTGCACCATTTTAAAGACCAACAGATCATATCCCTGCTCAAACAGTTGATCAATCAGTCTAACAAGGGAATCATTATTAATGATCTGCATCGCAGCAAGGCGGCATACATTTTATTCAAGGCTTTCTGTGCCGTGTTCGTTGATAATGAAATTGCCCGAAAAGATGGTCTTATTTCAATTTTAAGAGGATTTAAAAAAGAGGATTTTCAAAGATACAAGGCACATTTTCCCTATATTTTTCATTCTATTAGATGGAAATGGGCATTCAGGTATCAATGGATCATTGCTAAAGAAAGGCAGATTATATGAGTGTGAAAATCGTTAGTGCAGAAAAGGTACTTCCTGAGTATTCCCGGGAAACAAAGGAGATCCTGCCGTATGTTGAGGATTGGCTCTCTGGCCAGGAGGAAAGATACAGAAGAAAGATCCTAAAAATTTTTGAGGGAGCAGGTGTAGATAAGAGATATTCTATAATATCGCCTGAAGAAGTTTTCACCAGCACTTCGTTCGAAGAAAAGAACGACATCTATCTTAGGGAAGTTAAAAACCTGGGAAAGGATGTACTCAAAAAATCTCTCCATCAATCCAATTGGGAGGCGACATCGTTAGATTTCATTATAACCGTTAGTTGTACCGGAATCATGATTCCTTCTTTAGACGCTTACTTAATTAATGAACTTCAACTCAGGCGGGATATTACCCGTCTTCCCGTCACCGAAATGGGCTGTGCTGCAGGAATTTCAGGAATGATCTATGCTTATAATTTTCTAAAGGCTCATCCCGGTAAACGCGCAGCTGTGGTAGCTGTAGAAAGTCCATCTGCGACCTTTCAATTAGAAGATTACAGCATGGCTAATATGGTAAGCGCGGCTATCTTTGGTGATGGTGCAGCCTGTGTTTTACTCTCTTCAGAAAAAGATAGTCGCGGGCCAAGGATTCTAGGTGAAGAAATGTATCATTTTTACAATGCAACGCACCTTATGGGATTCGATTTAAAGAACAGCGGATTGCAAATGATCCTGGATCCTGATGTTCCAGCTGTTATTTCAGATCATTTTCCTGAAATAATTCATCCCTTTCTTAAAAGGCACGATACTTCCATTGAAAAAGTAGATCATCTGATATTTCATCCGGGAGGTAGAAAAATTGTTCAAACCGTTTCTGATCTTTTTGGTAACTTAGGAAAGAATATTGATGATACCCGGGAAGTTTTGCGCTTATATGGGAATATGAGCAGTGCAACTGTATTATATGTTTTAGAGAGATTTCTTAAGAAAGATATCCCAGAAGGCGAGCAGGGGATCATGCTCAGTTTTGGACCCGGGTTTTCAGCTCAAAGAATTTTATTAGAATGGTAGCAGAATTTAAAGATCAGAATTACTGGGCTCTCATCCTGGGCGGGAGTAGTGGCTTGGGCTATGCCAGTGCTAAAAAACTGGCTAAACATGGCATGAATATTATTATTATTCATCGCGATCGCCGCAGCGAGATCCCTGATATTGAAGAGGCTTTTGATGATATACGCCATTCTGGGGTGCAATTTGAAAGTTTTAATTCAGATGCGGTAAAGAAGGAAAGCAGGCAGGAGCTGGTGCAAAAGATCAAAGAACTATTAGGAGAAAAAGGTAAGATTAGAACATTGCTCCATAGTATCGCCAAGGGCAACTTAAAACCAATGATAGGAGACGACAGCATCCTGGAAAATTTGGATTTTCAACTGACTATAGATGCTATGGCATTGAGTCTTTATGACTGGACCCAAGCCATTTTTAGAAACGGACTTTTTTCCAAAGATGCCCGGGTGATTTCTTTTACCAGCGATGGTAACAGAAAAGCCTGGAAAAATTATGCCGCGGTATCTGCCGCGAAAGTTACCCTCGAAGCTTTAACCAGAAGTATGGCCCTGGAATTTGCCCCTTATGGTATAAGGGCAAATTGTATACAGGCCGGTATCACCGTTACCAGATCTTTTCAAATGATACCAGGGAATGAGACCTTGAGAGTACACGCTTTAAAGCATAATCCATTCCGGAGGTTAACTGTGCCAGATGATGTGGCAAATGCGGTATATCTTTTAAGTAAGGACGAAGCCAGCTGGATTACCGGGACTATTATACCTGTGAATGGCGGCGAACACTTAATGTAAATGCGTGATATCTTAGATCAATTACCCTATTCCAAACCTTTTAGATTTGTAGATAATATCTCAATGGTAGATAGCGATGCCATTCAAGGATCCTATACATTTTCTCCAGATCTGGAGTTTTATAAAGGCCATTTTAAAGATGATCCTATTACCCCGGGGGTAATCCTGACAGAATGTATGGCACAAATTGGACTGGTTTGTCTTGGAATCTATCTTTTGAACAGGGAATCCCAGGATAGTCGGAATGTGAAGATCGCTTTATCCAATACCAGTATTGAGTTTTTAAAACCGGTTTACCCGGGAGAACAAGTAAGAGTGTTATCAGAAAAGCAATATTTTAGGTTCAATAAATTAAAATGCCGGGTAATGATGCAGAATGAGGCTGGCGATATTGTTGCTAAAGGAACCATCTCTGGGATGATCATAAAAACGAGGAGTGAAATATGAGGAAAAAGCGTGTGGTTATAACAGGGATGGGAGTAGCTGCGCCAAATGCTGTTGGACTGGATAATTTCAACCATGCTTTACAACAACTTAAAAGTGGTATTCGCTTTTTTCCAGAACTTGAGAAGTTAAAATTCTCCTGCCAGATTGGTGGAAAACCCGAAATATCTGAGGAAATAATAAACCGGTACTTTACTCCTTTACAGTTAAGAGGATTAAATAGTAGTGGAATTATATATGGTGTTATTGCAGGTTCAGAAGCCTGGGAGGATGCCGGACTTTCCCGGGCAGATGCAGATGCTCCAGATTGGCATTCCGGGATCATTTTTGGCACCGGTATTCTTGGCGTGGATAAATTTCGGGAAGCCATTCATCTAATAGATGATGGTAATACCCGCAGGTTAGGGAGCACCAGCGTTATACAAACTATGGCCAGTGGCATTAGCGCTTATCTGGGAGGGATCCTGGGTTGTGGCAACCAGGTTACCACTAACTCTTCTGCCTGTACTACCGGGACAGAAGCCCTTATTATGGGTTATGATAGAATAAGTAATGGCCAGGCTCAACGTATGCTCGTAGGAAGCTGTAGTGATCACGGGCCGTATATCTGGGGAGGTTTCGATGCCATGCGAATATTGCCATCCAGATACAACCAGAACCCTGAAAAAGCATCACGCCCATTCAGCGAAAATGCATCGGGATTTGTTCCGGGTAGCGGAGCCGGCGCGCTTCTGCTGGAAGATCTTGATTCTGCTATTTCCCGTGGTGCCACTATCTATGCTGAAGTTTTAGGTGGAGATATAAATAGTGGGGGGCAAAGGGGAGAAGGAAGTATGACTGCGGCGAATAATGAAGCTGTTATTAAGTGTATACAAGGAGCCATGAAAAATTCTGGTATAAAATCAGAAGATATTGACGCGATTAACGGTCATTTAACGGCTACTAACAGAGATACCGTAGAGATCCTGAACTGGGTCGAAGCCCTGGATAGAAAGGGTACTGATTTCCCATATATAAATTCTCTAAAAGGAATGACTGGTCATTGTTTAAGCGCTT
>JBFGDP010000062.1:0-10583 GCA_041580575.1 Christiangramia sp. | reverse complement strand
GGAATCAATACCCAGGCTTATGGAGGTATGACCTTTATCATCCATGCGGCCGTTGGTGGTGATATGGATCCAGATGATTTTGGAATCAACGGTGGCTGGGCCGGATTAAGAACCACCTCTGCCCTGGTGAATAAATTCTTGGATGATAATGACGATCCAATCGAAGAGGCTGAAGACCACAGAGCGATGTTCTTTACTAATGGACAAACAAAGGAGATCAATGATATCTCCAGCTTTACTGATGGTTATGCGGTTACAAAATTCAAGAATGTTGATGTAAATGGAAACGCAGGATCAGATCCAACAGGAGATTTTCCTGATACAGATTTCCCGATGTTCCGTCTGGCAGATGCTTACCTAATGTATGCAGAAGCCGTTCTTAGAGGTGGTGGCGGTAGCGAAGCAGATGCCGTAGGTTACATTAACGAACTAAGAGAACGCGCCTTCGGAGATTCCAGTAACAATATTTCTTCTGCAGATCTTTCCCTGAATTTTATTATCAACGAAAGAGCACGCGAACTTTATTGGGAAGCCCACCGAAGAACAGACCTGATTAGATTCGGACAGTTCTCTGATGGTGGAGTATGGCCATTTAAAGGTGGTGTGCCCCAGGGAGCTACCACAGAATCTTTTAGAGATCTTATGCCTATACCGGCTTCAGATCTTGGTGTAAATACCAACTTGAAACAAAACCCAGGATATTAATATAACAATAGATTAAAAATGAAAAAGCTTTCAATTTTCTTATTAATGATAATTGCCTTCGCAGGATTTACTTCCTGTGAGCATGATGATGACGTAGTATTTATTGCACAACCAGATCCTGAAGGAATTGTGTTTATCAATGCTACTGCAGAATCTTATACGCTTACCAATCAAACCGCCGGAAACCTGGCAGAACGTTTTGTATGGAATGATGTGGATTTTAGCGCTCCTACGACGGTAACCTATGAACTACAGGGATCACCTGTTGCAGATTTCTCTACCTTCACTACTATAGGTACTACTGGTGACAACAATCTTGGAGTTACCGTGAGACAAATGATGAATCTGGCTGCAGAAGCAGGTTTGGATAATGATCCTGCAACTGAAGACATGCCAAATATGGGACAGATCTATTTTAGAGTTCGTGCCTATGCTGGAACTGATGGTTCTAATGGACTAAATGCGGTATCTGAAGCAATGGCCCTTAATGTTATCCTACCGGAAGCTGCCGAGGAAGAAGGACCTGAGTTACCAAAGATATATGTAACCGGTAATTTTGCTGCAGCCAGTGGGTATGAAGCCGACTGGAACCCGGAAGCAGGAATTCCGCTTGCCGCTGCTGCTGCCGGGCAGACCAACTATGAAGGATTTATTTATATGAATGTAGATCAGCCAATGTATAAATTCTTACCTACCAATACCGGGTGGGATGGTGATTACGGTGATGCCGGCGATTCAGATGGATCTTACACCGGGGTTCTTAAGCAGGATGGTGAGGTAAATGCCGGAACTCCAGATGGTACCGGAGGCTACTTCTATGTAAAAGCAGATACAGACGCTCTTACCTATTCTCTTACCGAAACTAACTGGGGTGTGATAGGAAATGCTACTCCAACCGGATGGGATTCAGACACAGACATGGTCTATGATGCAGACAATAAAATTTGGACGTTAACTTTAGATCTAACTGCACAGGATGCACCAGACAATGGAATCAAATTCCGCGCAAACGACGCCTGGGATCTTAACATTGGTGATAATGATGCCGATGGAACCATGGAATTCAATGGACAGAATATTGGGGTTCCGGAAGATGGAAATTATACGATTACCCTGGATCTAAGCAATCCAAGAATGTATACTTACACTCTTACCAAGAACTAAGACTTATATTACCAAAAGGGGCTATATTTTTATAGCCCCTTCTTTTTTAAAATAATCATATGAAACAAAAATTATTTGTTTTTTGGCTTTGTACGATCGGTTTGTTTCAATTATCGATCGCTCAACAGCAAACAGCCTCTGTGGTTGTAGATCCTGATCCTTTTGGAGAAAATGACACCGTTACTTTAACATTCTCTGATATTGATCTTAGCCAATGGGGAGTTAACGAGGCTTATTTATGGGCCTGGAGTTATAATACTGCAGGAGTACAACAGGATGCTCCAAATAACGGAAGCTGGGACAATTCTAAAGAAGCGCATAAACTTCAGGAAGTAAATGGAAAATTAAGCATCACCTTTAAAGTCTCTGAATTTTTTGGTCGTACCGGTATTACCAAAATAGGTTTTCTAGTAAAAGCCAAAGATGGTACCGGCGACAAAAAAACTCAGGATTTTACCAAAGATGTGGGTACTTTCGAGTTAACCCTTAATAATCCAACTTCCAGTTTTACCTTATTAGAAAACGGAAATCCTTTATCTATTTCTGCCACTTCCAGTGTGGATGCTCTTTTCGAACTTTATGTAAATGGAGTTCTAACTCACTCCACCACTACCTTATCAAAGAATTATTCATATTCCTTAACGGTTACAGATTATAGTGAAATAATTTTGAAAGCCATAGATGCAGATGATTTTCAGTCGGTGATTTTCTATGCTGCTCCTAAAGCGAATGTTCCGGAAGCTCCGGTTCCGTCGGGATTAAAGGATGGAATAAACTACGATCCTTCTAATCCTGCTACGGCTACTTTTGTATTTCACGCTCCAAATAAAGAAGTAGTTCATTGGATTGGATCTCTTAATAACTGGGAACTTTCCAATGATTATTTAATGAACTACGATGCTTCTAGTGAGCGCTTCTGGATAACTCTCAACAATCTACCCGTAAATAGCAACATTTTATATCAATATAAAGTTGATTATGGAATTTCAGTAGCCGACCCCTATTCCCATTTGATCATAGATCCATGGAATGACCAATACATAGATTCAGCTACATTTTCTGGTATTCCTTCCTACCCTACAGGAAAAACCACTAATGCTATCACCTGGTTTCGCACAAAAACAGATTCCTATACCTGGGGAGATTCAGGATATGAAAAGCCAGCCAAAGAAGACCTAGTCATTTATGAACTATTATTGAGGGATTTTGATGAGGATCACTCTTACCAGGCTTTGATAGACCGACTGGATTACCTGGAAACACTGGGTGTAAATGCGATAGAACTTATGCCGGTCAACGAATTCGACGGTAATGAGAGCTGGGGTTATAACCCTTCATTCCATATGGCCACCGATAAATATTACGGTTCCCCCGAAATGCTTAAAAAACTGATCGATGAAAGTCATCAGCGCGGGATTGCCGTAATAGCTGATATCGTGTTTAACCACGCCACCGGGCAAAACCCGTATTTTAGAATGTATAATACCACAAATGGCGATACAGGCGGAAGTCCGTCTAGTGATAATCCGTTCTTTAATCAGTCTGCAAAACATGCGTACTCTGTATTTTATGATTTCAACCATCAATACCAGGGTACCCAGGATTATGTGAAAAGAATCGTACAGTACTGGATCGAAGAATTTAAGTTTGATGGATTCAGATGGGATCTTACCAAAGGATTTACTCAGAACTGCTCTGCGAATGATGAGGGATGTACAGGATCTTACCAGGCAGACCGGGTAGAGCTTCTTAAGCAATATGCAGATTATCAATGGGACGTAGACGAATCTTCATATGTGATCTTTGAGCATCTTGGTGGAAATAACGAAGAAACAGAATGGGCTAATTATCGTCTGGACGAGGGCAAGGGAATTATGCTTTGGAGCAACCTGACCGGCGCCTATGGAGAAGCAGCCATGGGATACCATGATAACGGAAAATCTGATTTTGACTGGGCATCTTACAAGAACCGTGGCTGGGAGGAGCCTCGCAATGTGGTATATATGGAAAGCCATGATGAAGAAAGACTGATGTTCAAAGCGCTGGAATACGGAAATTCTTCTGGTGGGTACTCAGTGAAATCCCTGCCAACAGCACTGGATAGAATGGCATTAGATGCAGCCTTCTTTTTTACCATACCCGGTCCAAAAATGATATGGCAATTTGGTGAGCTAGGGTATGATTTCTCTATTGATTATAATGGAAGGATCGGAAATAAGCCTATTAGATGGGACTACTTTAATGATCCAGACAGAAAAGACCTCTATGAGGCCTATTCAAAACTAATCGCCTTACGCAATTCAGAAAAGATCTTTGATACAGATGATTTCGTCATAGATGCAGATAATGCCAACGGAATTAAGACAATTCATCTTAATACTAATGTGGCTGCCAACGATGAGATTTCCAAAATGCTTATTGTAGGTAACTTTGGCGTCACTGATAAATCTGTGGTGGTAGAATTCCAGAATACCGGAGCCTGGTATGATCTTTTTAACAACAATAAAAAAATGACCATCACCAGTACCTCGGAAACTTTAAACTTATTACCCGGAGAATGGCATATTTATGCAGATAACACCTCTGCCCTGTTCCCAGATGATAATTTTCCAGACGAAGATGAAGACGGAGTACCAGATTCTGAAGACAATTGCCCCGCCACTCCATCAGGAGATACAGTGAATACAGAAGGATGTACCGTTTTCACCCTGCCTGCCAATGCCTTTAATGTGGAATCTATTGGCACGAGCTGTAATGGGGAAAATAATGGCTCTATAGTTATTGAAGCAACCATCCCAGACCATACCTATACAGTTACGTTAAATGGGCAGGATGCAATTAATTTGAACAATGCCAATAATTTCAGTGGCCAGTTCGAAAATTTAGCGGCTGGTATTTATACAGCTTGTATTACAGTAGCTGGTGAGAATGATTTTGAACGATGCTATTCTCTGACCATTACCGAACCAGAAAACTTCACTACAAGCTCAGTAGTAAATCAAACCAGAAGTCAGGTCACTTTGAAGCTTGATGGTGGAAATATGTATTACATTAATCTTAATGATAGGTTTCTTGTTACCGGTGAATCGCAGATCACCCTGGACCTGGAAAGCGGTTTTAACCGCATTCACGTAAACACAGATCTTGACTGCCAGGGAAGTTATTTTGAGGAGATATTTGTTAGCGAAGAAATTGCTTTCTATCCTAATCCAACCCAAGGTTATCTTCAGGTTTTCGTTGCGGGTGAAGATAGTAGTGTGAACGTAGAGATCTTTGGAAGTACCGGGAATCTTCTTTCGAAAGAATTAACAGAAGTTCCTGCCAGTCGGGTTATAGAACTGGATATCAATTATCGAAGTTCAGGATTGTATATGGTACGACTTAAAGGACAACATGTAGACAGAACATTTAAAGTTATAAAAGAATAAGTGATGAAAAAGTTATTTGCTTTTTACGTTTTCGTAGTGATGTTAATCACTTCCTGTGATAGTGATCCGGCTCCTGCCCCTTCCCCGGAACCAGATGTAAAAACCCCGGCAGCAGCCCAATTAAATTTACCCGAAAATAATAAGGAATGTGAACAGGGGGAGGTAAATGGAAGTACTGCCATGGTGGACTTTAGCTGGAACGCTTCTGCAGGTACTGATCTTTATGACCTCAAAATCACAAACTTAGACACAAATGTGAGTTCAGGGATATCTGGACTTACCACAACCACTGCAGAGGTAAATCTGGAAAGAGGCCATCCATATTCCTGGCAGGTAATTTCTAAAAATAGCGGTGCTGTATCTGCAAATTCCAGCACCTGGAAATTTTACCTGGCGGGAGATGGCGAATCTAATTTTGCTCCGTTCCCTTCAGATGCCGTTTCACCTACCCCCGGCGCCACCATAACTCCCAATAATGGCAAGGTAAGCCTGGTATGGGAAAGTGTTGAAGACCCTGATGGAGACCCGGTGAATTATACCATTTATGCTGATAAGGTAGATGGTTTACAGGACCCCCAGGAGTCCTGGAAGGATCTAAATCAAACCAGTATAGAAATTTCTGTGGATGCCAATACGGTTTATTACTGGCGGGTAATTACCAGTGACGGTAATAATTCTGCCGCGAGTAATATATTCACATTTAAGACCTCTAATTAGATCAGGATTTCAGATAGGAGAAAACTTTAAATTATTATATATCAAACATTTAAAGTCGCACACAGGATATTTAAATAAATTTTCGGTTTTTTAACCAGTGGATTTATTGGAAAATATTCTGAAAAGGCGCACTATAAGTAGGAATCAAAGAATTATTATTTATATTAGCCGTCATTACGATTTTTAAATTATCGTAAGTTCCTTAAAAAAACAGCTCATTTGAGCGATTAATAATATTACCCTACCTCCTTTTGGAAATGGAGTAGGCCCATGAGAAAATTTCTTACAGAAATTTTGTAGTGGTCTGTCAAGGATAAATGATTTTATTTTTGAATTTTCATAGGTGTTAATTCAAGGAAGGCTCCGCTATCAGCGGGGCCTCTTTTTTTTCAGAATTTTTAGTTTCACATACTAATATACTGGATAAATTTTTCTACTTTTAAAGCTCTTCGTTAGTATATTTCATGTATTCCATATTTGCGAACACATTTTCAAATAAGAAAAAATAAATTTTCATTATTTGTCAACTTTTCATTGTTAGTAAATTTTTAATAATCTGTAAATCAGCTTATTAACAGTTTTTATTTGATAACTTTTTCTAAAAGATTTGTTAATAGTCTTATTTCTTTGTTTAGTTTTATACCATACTAAAACAGAAATCTAACCTAAAAATCTCATTTATATGCCTGTAGAAGAAAAACCCGTTGTTCCACAAACCTACACCCAGGATCAGGCTTATGAAGCATCCCTGAAATATTTCAAAGGCGATGATCTGGCCGCCAGAGTTTGGGTAAATAAATATGCCCTTAAAGACTCCGATGGAAATATCTATGAACTTACTCCAGATGATATGCACAGACGTATCGCTAAGGAGATCGCGAGGGTAGAAAAGAAATACCCTAATCCTATGAGCGAGGATGAAGTTTTTGACCTAATCAAAGATTTCAAATATATCGTGCCCCAGGGAAGTCCAATGGCAGGAATTGGAAACCCTTACCAGGTAGGGTCCCTTTCCAACTGTTTCGTGATTGGGAACAATGGTGATTCAGATTCTTATGGCGGGATCATGAAGATCGACCAGGAGCAGGTACAGTTAATGAAGCGCCGGGGTGGAGTTGGTCATGACCTTTCGCACATTCGACCTAAGAGTTCTGCCGTAAAGAATTCGGCTTTAACCTCTACGGGAATTGTTCCTTTTATGGAGCGTTATTCCAACTCTACCAGGGAAGTTGCCCAGGATGGCAGACGTGGAGCTTTGATGCTTTCTGTATCCATTAATCACCCGGATGCTGAAGATTTTATCGATGCTAAAATGGAACAGGGGAAAGTTACAGGCGCCAATGTTTCGGTTAGAATTGATGATGAATTTATGAAAGCTGTTAAAAACAACAGCAATTACACTCAAAAATACCCGGTATTTAGTGAGAAACCTAAATTCCAGAAGGATATAGAGGCTAATAAGCTTTGGAAAAAGATCGTACATAACGCATGGAAATCGGCTGAACCCGGGATACTTTTCTGGGACACCGTGATCAACGAATCTGTGCCAGATTGTTATGCAGATCTTGGATACAAAACGGTTTCTACAAACCCGTGTGGTGAGATCCCGCTTTGTCCTTATGACTCATGTCGCCTGCTCGCGATCAACCTTTATTCTTATGTTGAAGATGCATTTACAGATAAGGCTAAATTCAATTTTGAGCTGTTTAAAAAACATATTGGGGCTGCACAAAGGATTATGGATGATATTATTGATCTTGAACTTGAAAAGATCGATAATATCCTTGCCAAAATAGATTCAGACCCGGAAAGTGAAGAAATCAAAGCCGTAGAGAAAAACCTATGGTTAAATATCCGTCAGAAAGCATATGAAGGTCGTAGAACCGGAATTGGCATCACTGCTGAAGGTGATATGCTGGCCGGGCTTGGTATTAAATATGGTAGCAAGGAAGGAATAGACTTTTCTGTAGATATCCACAAGAATATCGCTTTGGCGGCTTACAGGGCTTCTGTTGACACCGCCAAAGAAAGAGGAGCATTCTCTATTTTCGATTCAGAAAGAGAAAAGAACAATCCGTTTATCCTGAGACTTAAGGAAGCTGATGAAAAGCTTTATTACGATATGCTGGAATATGGTAGAAGAAACATTGCTCTTCTTACCATTGCTCCTACCGGTACTACCAGTTTAATGACCCAGACAACCTCAGGTATCGAACCTGTATTCCTCCCCGTTTATAAGCGTAGAAGAAAAGTAAATCCAAATGATAAGGATGCGAGAGTAGATTTCGTTGACGAAGTTGGTGATTCATGGGAAGAATATGTGGTTTTCCACCACCGTTTCAAGGAATGGATGAGGGCAAAAGGTCATGATACCGATAAAAATTACAGTCAGGAAGAACTGGATAAACTGGTAAAATTATCTCCATATTACCAGGCTACTTCCAACGATGTAGACTGGCTGAGTAAAGTACAAATGCAGGGGGCAGTGCAAAAATGGATCGACCATTCAATTAGTGTGACAATTAACCTGCCGAATGATGTAAGTGAAGATCTGGTTGGCAAACTCTATCTTGAAGCCTGGGAAGCCGGTTGCAAGGGAGTAACTGTTTACCGTGACGGTTCCAGATCTGGAGTACTTATTTCCAACGAAGAGAAAAAAGATGAAGAGGCTGAGGAAACCAGTGGATCATTCCCTCTTAAAAGACCGGAAGTCTTAACAGCAGATGTTGTACGTTTCCAGAATAATAAAGATAAATGGATTGCCTTTATAGGACTTGTAGATGGTCGTCCTTATGAGATCTTTACTGGTTTCGCCGATGATGAAGAAGGAATCCTTATCCCACGCTGGGTTAATGAAGGATATATCATCAAGGCCAGAAATGAAGATGGAACTTCGCGTTATGATTTCCAGTATGAGAATAAGCGTGGATACAAAACTACTATCGAGGGTCTTTCTCATAAATTCAATCCAGAGTTCTGGAACTACGCGAAACTGATCTCCAGTACACTTCGTCATGGCATGTCTATAGATAACGTGGTAGATCTTATTAACAGCCTTCAGCTTGATAGTGAATCTATTAATACCTGGAAAAATGGCGTTGTAAGAGCTCTTAAGCGCTATATCGCAGACGGTACTGTGGCTAAAAAGGAAAAGTGCAGCAATTGTAGTTCTTCAAATCTAATTTACCAGGAAGGATGCTTAACCTGTAAGGATTGTGGTTCTTCTAAGTGTGGTTAAATTTCTGTTATAACTTCTAAGAAAGGTCCCGGCATTTAGCGGGACCTTTTTTTGTTACGGTAATTATTGTTACAATATTTAAAAAGTATTCTACCGAAAGTTCTAAAATAGAGAACTTTAATTATCTTTGTTCTAGATTTTTTAGAATGAAAAGAATAGTTTCAAAAAAGACATTAAGAGAATTCTGGGAGAAACATTCAGATTCAGAACAGTATTTAAAAACCTGGTACGAAACAGCTAAAACTGCCAATTGGAATTCTCCGAATGATTTAAAGAAAACTTATATAAATGCCAGCATTTTAAAAGATAGTAGAGTCGTTTTCAACATAAAAGGAAACTCATATAGATTGATCGTAAAATTTAATTACGATAGACAATGGGCCTTTATAAGATTTGTCGGAACACACGCAGAATATGATAAAATAGATGCTGAAACAATTTAAAAAATTAGAGTTATGAATATTAAACCTTTAAAAAATGAACAAGATTACGAGAAAGCTTTAGAAAGGCTTGAGGTAATATTTGATGCTCCAGCTAATTCACCAGAAGGAGACGAGGCAGAAATTCTCTCAATGTTAATCGATAATTACGAAAATGAAAATTATCCTATAGAAGCTCCAGATCCAATTGAAGCCATAAAGATTAGGATGGAGGAAATGAATCTAAAACAAAAAGATTTAGTTGGTATAATTGGCGGAAAAAGCAGAGTTTCAGAAATCTTGAATAAAAAGAAAAGATTGACCGTAGACATGATTAGAGAATTGGAAAGAATTCTAAACATCTCTGCTTCTGTATTGGTAACGAATTACCAGTTATCGAAGTAAAGAAATAGCAATTAATAATGGTTCATTACTAATAAGAGGCACCTTTATTAAGAAACAAATTAACCTGACCAACAATCCAATTTTAAGCCGACTCCATATTCATCGGGATACCTCCCTATTTTGGCCAACTGGCGATAACCTAGATCGATAAATCGTTTTATACTTCTCAAGCTATATACGTATCAACGACCATAGACCCTGAAATAAATTCAGGGTGACGGTGATTTTTTTCGTCATGCTGAACTAGTTTCAGCATCTTTTGAATAATCAAAATCTGAACTTCCAGGTAATTAAGAAATCTAACCCAAAACCAAAGACATACTTTCTGTCATTCAAGGCAAAATGTAGTAAAGCGAAGAATTTTTCAAAAGTATCACTTTCTTGCAAGTAGAGATCACTCCTATCGTCGAAATGACAATATGTGATTAAAGGCGAAACGAAGTGAAGTGAAAAATCTCTTGCAGATTAATTATTGATCATTGATCTTTGTTACTTTATTATTGAATC
>JBFGDP010000061.1:0-10690 GCA_041580575.1 Christiangramia sp. | reverse complement strand
TGTAGAAACCATCGGCCTCTGTATCTATATATTCAAATCTAAAACACGGAGTTACTGAAAGGTTATTTGAGATATTGAAGATATTCTCCCCGAAGAAAGCCAGGTTCCTGTTAGGAAATTCAAATTGAGAGTGCCTGTCATAATCCGGAAACTGGGCGGTGGCGAATTCAAAATCAGGGCCTGATGAAGCACTGCCTGCCCCCAGCTGCTGCACATTATTGGCCTGGTAATATATACTGCCCAGCAGTAAAACCGATTCCTCCCCAAAAAGATCATATCTGGTTAAAACTCTAGCTTCGGCACCCCAGTTGCTAAAATCATCTACGAGTAATTCTCTGGGCTCTGCTGGATCATCTGCCTGGGCCACCCTGTTCTGCCGGAATCCCAGCGCTTTTCTGGTAGCATTCAGGCCAAAAATATTCAGGCTGAAATCTGTATTTTCTGAAATTTCATGCTCCAGTTTTAACGCAAACAGGTTCCAGTTCACATCGAACCAGTTCCTGGGACGGTTACTAAAATCTGGTTCCCGGTAGAACTGAAAATCTGTTAAACCGCCGGGTTGTTGTGCAAGGTAATCCAGGTAGGTATATTCAAAACTAACGTTAGTGCGTTCACTGAATTTCCATCCCAAATGAGCAAAAGCATTATAGGAATCATATTCAGAATTAGGGCGAAAGCCATTACCAGATTTAAAATTGTAATAGGTGTAGTAACTGAATTTCCCCATCGTTCCACTAAGACTGTTGAAACTGGTAAACAGATTATATGAACCTAAGGATTGTCTAGAAACCAGTTCTATTTTCTTATTAGGAACCGGTTCCCTGAATCTAAAATTTATGAGGCCTCCAAATTGAGTTCCATATTGAAGGGAAGCTGCACCCCGCACTACCTGTATCTCCCTGAGCGCTTCAGGCGGTGGCGTATAATAACTTTCGGGATACCCAAGGACATCTGCAGAGATGTCATAGCCATTTTGCCGGGTATTAAAATTCTGCGTCCGGTTTGGATCCAGGCCGCGGCCTCCAATATTCAATTGTAAACCCGCATCACCGTTGTCATAAATATTCAATCCAACCACCTGGTTATAGATCTGCCTCGCATTATTAGCAGCAAGGTTTCCCATCACCTTATCCAGCAGAACTACTTCACTTTTTTTACCAGCGTAAATTGCAGTACCTTCAACTTTCCTTAGTTTTCTCAGAGCAAAGATCTGTTCCCGCCTTTTAGTGATCAACACCTCACTTAGACTAACGGCTAGTGGAGATAATTCGAAGTCTACCTTGAGGTCTTTATCTACTGTTATTTCCTTTTCAAGGATAGTGTATTCATAATTAAATACAGCAAAAGTATAGGTTCCTGCATTGATGGAAGCTATAGAATATTCCCCATTTTCATTGGCGACAGTAAGTTTTCCTGTGGTCTTGTTCCAGATCTCGGCATTGGCCACCGGCTCTCCATTGACTGATATTACTTTCCCGGTCATGGAAAATTGCGCATTAGCCAATAAGCTAAAAAAGAAGAAAAAACTAAAGACCTTTAATTTCATCATTAAATGGTAATATGAAAGTTTTATGTTCAAAAGAGTCTGCAAAATTAAGCAAATTAACCTCGGGACTTATGTATGGTTCACTTTTTCTGCCATTCAGGCCTACATAGCTTTCTACATAAACCTCAATATTTTTGTGACCTTCTTTCCTGAAATGATCTGCAAGAAAATGGGCATATTCCAGGATAAAGTCGGGCTGGAAAGACATTTGCTTTTCCTGGAAAGGAGTCAGGAAGTCTGAATTATCCACGTAAAATCTTTGCCCGGTTTGAGCATCTACTACTTTAAATTGCGCATAACCTGCTTTTTCCATCAGCATCACTCGCCACGAAAACCTGAAACCTTCCTCTGTCCAGAATAATTCTCCGGGATATAAAAGATATCTCCATGGAAGCAATAACTGGATCAGGAAATATACAAACACCAGGGATCTGATCATTTTGAGCTTTATAGGCTTGTAGAAGAGGAACCTGTTGTTATCAAAATAATTTTTATCAATTCTAAACCATCCTGAGATGGTTCCAAGTATTCGATGATGTACCTTAGGACTAAAAAATATAAGTGCGCTAACGATCATTATATAAGGAAACATACCTATAGGAAACAATACCCTGGTAAGTACGTGAAAAATGATCACCATAATAAATGCGAGTAACCTCGTTCTTTTCCACAAAAGCAGGAAAGGTATTAACAGATCATATAACATTCCAGACCAGCTAAAAGCAAAATGCACCCACTCCTGTTGCAAAAGGTCACCCAAAAAAGGCAGGTCATATTTGGAAGGAAGCCATATTTTTAAAGGCATAGCTCTTAGCAGCCAATCTGAATTGATCTTGGCCAGACCGGCATAAAAATATACAATCGCCAGGAGAAGTTTAATTGAATCGATAAACCAGGCTGGGATTTTTTGAAAGGACAACGCCTTATTCCTACCCGCGTCTAATGAGTAATATACATGCGCCGGAAGAAAGATCATCAGAAAACTAAGGACACTAATAAAGTAATAGTGATTTAGATAAGTAGTCTTATCCATGAGTTCTATATAAGTAAAACTCAAAAAGAAGATAACAATGGCTATGCGATATTTATAACCCAGAGCGACGCATAGGGATGCCAAACCACATATTATAAAAAGCAAATAGGTGAAATCGCCAAGCGGTTTCACCCATTCAAATCCATAATAACTAAAATGAAATTCTGGTACTATATAAAGAGTTTCGATCCATCCATTTGACCAGAAACGAATGATACTGGCCAACATCATGATTCCAAAACCTATGCGAAAAACAGCCAACTGGGCAGCATCGGTATAGGTATTAAAATATTTTGCGATAGACGATCTCATTTAACCGAGACTAGTCTCCGTCTGAATCTACATAATTAATACTAATAGAAAGAGCCTGTACCATATCAAGCTTCAATAATACTACTGCTTTTTGCAATTCATCATATGCCGCCAGCATGATATTATTATTGGTTTCCACCTGGTTCTTTAAACTTTCGTTTAAACTAGATGATTGCGAATTGATAGCGTTAAACTGGTTGAGTATATCTGAGGCCAAATCTTTACGATCCAGAAATTCAAGATATTGCTTAAAACTTTTACCTGTCTGGCTGGAATTATAATGCTTTCCAATAAAGAAATCTGTCACAGACCTTAAAGATTGCACGTAAAGTTCCTTGGAAAGATCTGGGGAATAATAAGCTTCCACATTTACCGGTGACGGAGTTCCCGTGAATACACCAGATGGATATCCTATTTTACCGGAACGCAGGAAGGTTTCAAAATACATAATGTATTTATTGGTTAACTTATCTACAGAACCGGTACTGGAAGAACTAATATTACTTACAAAACTATCTCTGTAATCTCCCTGCCATGAGTTATTTACTTCTCCAGTTAATGAATTTATCCTTTTTGAGACATCTAACAGATAATTTTTATAATTATCTGAATTGAATTTAGAGACGATCTCTGCATCGGTAGAACCTATACCATTAAGAAGATAATCCAGAGCAGGAAATCCCTGTTCTTTAAAACTTGAAGGTAATTGCAGGTTATATTCTCCGCTGGCAATTTTGTTATCCACCGCAGAAGCATCTAAGGGATAGGTATTCAAAAACCTGCGAAAATTTATTTCCTCGGCCTTCCCTACATCAAACATGGCCACATTTTGAAACTTGAGATAAGAACTTTTAAAAGCACTTCTTAAATCTGCAAGTTTTGCTTCAGACGGGTTGGAAGTAAATTCCACGGTAGCCTCCTCTAACAACTGCGTGGAGGCATTAAAATCAACAAATGCAGGAACAATAATATTATCTGCCCAATTGGTTAGCATTGCTGCCCGGTCAAAAGATTCCGGATTATTACCATTATTAATATCTCCCTCATCTTCGGTGGAACATGCTGCGAACATTAATGCTGCAATCACTAAAAATTTTGAAATCCTAATCATAGCTTTTATCGTTAAAAGCCGGAGCAGATTATATCTTACTCCGGCTAATTATTTTATTCAGCTGCCTCTGCAACTGTAAATCCAAATGCACTGGCGATCTCCTGTGAGATACTGTCGAGGGTTTCAGGAGTTACATCCCAGAAACCATTACCATCCAGCAACTGCTCTTTAAACATATCTATTTTTTCTTTAGACAGGTATGGCATATTAGTACCAGGCTTATTGGTAAACCTTAAGCTGTAAATAAAACCATAGCCTTCTGAAAGCTCATGAAATACCGCTCCATAATTATTTTCGGCTATCGCTTTTTTACCACCTTGCAGGTAATGTACCGCTCTTACAGCGATCACCTTAGAGATGTTTTCTCTAATAATGGCAACCTGCTCATCACGGGTTACATAGTCCCCGGCAACTATAGCTGCTCTTCCGGTCTTAAAAGCCTCAAAGGTACTCTCTGCTATTCCCGCAAAATCTTCATCGGCATCCACATCACCTAAATAATTGAACAACAACCGATCTTCACTTTGGTTTAAGACAGAATTAGGATTCTCAGAAGGGATAGATGGGTGTCCATATAAGTATCCATAAGCTTCATCCCATTTGTGTTCCATGGTGGTGTAGTTCTTTCCGTCTTCAGTAATACCGGCATCGTTCATCGCCCGGTTATCAGCTTCATCTAACACTACCTGAGCCAAATAATTATTCAGCATCTGGTCTGCAAGTAATCCACCAATTAAACCTTTGGCAAAAGCCTGGTTCATTTCCAGACCTTTTTCATTTACATACCTAACACTGGATCCCTGTGCTATTTGACCAGCAACACCGGCTTCAGCCAATACATCTCTATTATCTTTTACAGTAGTGAATTGCTCCCTGATAAAATTCTCAAAATCATTCTTGATAGCAGATCCCTCCACGGTATTTGCTGAAAAGTAAAGATTAGAAGAGCCTACTTTAGACCTTACACTTTTAGAAGAGGCATTTAGATCTGCATTTTGAAACGGTGAGTTCTCATTAGCAAACATGTTCAATAACAAATCTTCTGATGCATTATCAAAATCAAGAAAATTAGTTAGAATTTCGCCGGTCATTTCCAGCCTGGTTGTTTGTCCACCATAACTAACGGTAGAACTATTATTTCTTTCGAATGTGTAATTTACTGGGGTTTCAATTTGTTTACCTCCGGGGGCAGGGGTATCATCTGAAGTACATGAAACTAACGAAATACCTCCTATCAATGCTGAAAATAACAGCTTCTTCATAATCCTTTATTTAGACTGATTTAAAATAATTTCGGAGGCAAATATATTAACCGTCTATAATAATGACAAGTTTATTTAGATTAATTTTAAATAAGTTTTTTCGATAATACTATAAACAGGGATAAACCCTATTAATGGTAGGAGTTGAAAATTTTGGAAGCTTCATTGTAAGATGACTCAAAGCTGGTCATCTTAATATTAGTCTCTGCCTTTATAGAATTAAAATACGAGAGCATTTTTTCTGAAGGCATATTGCCGGTAAGCTCATCTTTTGCCATTGGGCATCCACCAAATCCCTGTATAGCTCCATCAAAGCGATGGCAACCGGCATTAAAGGCAGCCTCGATCTTCTCGTGCCACCTGGAAGGTGTGGTATGCAGGTGCGCACCAAATTCGATTTGTGGATATTTAGGAATAAGGTTCGAAAATAGATAATCAATGATCTCAGGAGTAGAAGTACCAACCGTATCTGAAAGAGAAAGGATTTTCACTCCCATATCTGCCAACTTTTCGGTCCACTCTCCTACAATTTCCACGTTCCAAGGGTCACCATAAGGATTTCCAAAACCCATACTAAGATATGCTACCACCTCTTTTCCCGATTTATCGGCAATATCCAGTATTTCCTGTAAGACATCCACAGATTCTGAGATCGTTTTGTGGGTATTACGCATCTGGAAATTCTCTGAAATTGAAAATGGATAACCCAGATAATCTATTTCATCATACTTTGAAGCATCTTCTGCACCGCGGGTATTGGCAACAATTGCCAGCAACTTACTGGAAGTTTTAGAGAGATCAAGTTTAGAAAGAACCTCTGCGGTGTCTTTCATTTGTGGAATGGCCTTAGGCGAAACAAAACTCCCGAAATCTATGGTATCGAATCCGCAACGTAAAAGTGATTGTATATACTGCACTTTTTTTTCGGTAGGAATAAAATCCCTTATTCCCTGCATTGCGTCCCGGGGACATTCGATTAGTTTCACTTTTGCCATATGGCCAAAGATAGCATTTTAAAGAAAATCGAAAAAGAATATAGTTTTATTGACAATAATAAATTTAACAGGGTTAAATAGCCTTTCCCGCTACTAAATCTACAATAGATCAAAGGAGAATCAGAACTGCAATAATAATGAATATTACCACCTGCATCCATTTTAAGAATACACCAGATTTAGGATGTGTTTTAATATATTTAGAGATCTTATCTGCCAGCAGCGCAATCAAACTAAATATAATGAGCGCCTGAAGCATAAACAGGAATCCCAGAATAAAAAATTGAAGAACAGTATTACCCTGGGGCTCCCATAAAAACCCGGGAAAAAATGCCAGAAAAAAGATGCCCACCTTCGGGTTTAATACGTTCATTATAAAACCCTGCCTGAAAAGGCTGAATAAATTTCGATTTTCCACTCCTTCAGAAGAAAAAGCGATTTCAGCATTGCTTTTATAGACCTGCCAGGCCAGATAGACCAGGTATGCCGCTCCAAAAAGCTTAATAGCAAAGAAGATATTATCAGATTTTTTAATAATTGCCGAAACACCAAAGGCAACCAGGCTAGTATGGATTAGGATTCCGCTCACCAGTCCCAGGGCAGTAACTATACCCTGTTTAGCCCCATATGCCATTGACCTTACCAGGACATAGATTATATCAGGTCCGGGCGAAAAAGTAAGTAAAATAGAGGCGGTGAGAAAGGGAATGATCTGCTCGGTCATAAAAAATAGCTACTTGGTTACCTTTTTCACAGACCTTTCTCAAGAATTTTCTTGTTGATCTCTTTGATGAGCGCTGGCCCCTCATAAATGAACCCGGTGTATAACTGCACCAAACTTGCCCCTGCTTCAAGTTTTTCTATGGCATCATCTGCAGAGTGAATTCCTCCCACTCCAATTATTGGAAATGCTTTTCCACTTTTTTCTGAAAGAAATCGTATCACTTCGGTAGACCTTTTAGTTAACGGTTTACCGCTAAGGCCTCCCATTTCATCCTTATTCTCAGATCTAAGACCATCACGGGATATTGTGGTATTTGTAGCGATCACCCCCGCAATCCTCGTTTCCCGTACTATCTCAATAATATCCAGCAGTTGCTCATCTGTAAGATCTGGTGCGATCTTAAGAAGAATAGGTTTTGGCAAGGCCTTAAGTTCATTTCTTTTCTGAAGCGTATTCAAAAGATTCTTAAGCGGCTCTTTATCCTGTAGCTCCCGAAGATTAGGCGTATTTGGTGAACTAACATTTACCACGAAATAATTTACATAATCAAACAGCGCTTCAAAACTGAACACATAATCATCGACGGCTTTCTCATTAGGGGTGATTTTATTTTTACCAATATTACCACCAATTAAAACATGTTTGTTTTGTTTCAACCGCTCCACCATTTCTTCTACCCCGTGATTATTAAAGCCCATGCGGTTTATGATGGCCGCATCTTCCTTTAACCTGAACAATCGTTGTTTCTCGTTGCCGGGTTGTGGTTTCGGGGTCACCGTCCCCACCTCAATAAAACCAAATCCTAATGCCGAAAGCTCGTTATAGAGTTTGGCATCTTTATCGAAACCAGCAGCCAGCCCCACCGGGTTCTTAAATTTCAGTCCAAAGACTTCTCTTTCCAGTCTGGCATCTTTAATCTCGAATTTTGTTCTTAAAAAATTAAGTGCCCCCGGTATTTTACAGAATCGTCTTAGAAAATTGAAGGTAAAATAATGCACCTCTTCGGGATCGAATTTAAATAATGCCGGTCTAATTAATGACTTATACATTTATGGAAAGTTTTGGCAAAAGTAATTGAAATTAGATAAATGGAAAGTTCTTATATACTTCAATATTAAACGGAATAAATCAAAAAAAGCAGCCTTTCAGCTGCTTTTTTTTTAATTATATTTTTTCCTATTTAAGATTAATACTCAGCCTGGCGAAAAGGAAACGTCCACCAATTCCAAATTGTTGTGCTCTTCTGGACCAGTCAAATCTACCGGAACTACGATTACCAAAAGATTCTTCAGCCCTGTCTGGGTAGATATCGAAAAGGTTATTAGCCCCTACAGTTAAAGTAAGTGCATCTGAAGCTCTGTAACCTACTGATAGGTCTGTTACAACTTTAGAACTAAAAACCTGTTGATTCGCCAGGATAGTCGATGCCTCGGTCACTTCTCCAAAATATACATTTCTCAGGAAAACATTGAAATCACCAGCCGTTAAACTATTGGTAAGATTAACCTTGGTTCTTGGCACAGCTTCCTCGAGATAAACCCTACTATCCTCAGGAAAATATGTACTTACAAGTCCAGCTCTCTCCAGTACATCTGAAGAATTAATATCACCTACCTTTTTAGTTTTAGATAAGGTCGCTGCTAAGTCTGACTTCAGACTCCAGTTATCATTAAAAAAAGCATTATGAGTTAATACCATATCCAGACCCTTAGATTCAGTATCTATGGCATTTGCAAAGAATGACGCTGCCGTGGCGTTTGCCTGGGCAAGTAACCTATCCAACTCTGAATCTGTTCCGGGACCACTAAACTGTCCTGTATATACAATTCGATCGTCTATAGCCACAAAATAACCATCTACGGTAAGCGAAAGATTAGCATCCGGTAGTTTCGCGGTAAAACCTAAACTAACACTACGGGAAGTCTCTTCTTTTAATTGAGGAATACCCAGTAATTGTGCAGGACGACTGTCATTTGAAAATGTTCCTACTTCCTGTGGATTTCCCTGGTTATCAAAAATGGTTGAAGTAGAATTAAAATATAACTGGTGTAAGGAAGGTGCCCGGAAACCGGTATTTGCTGCTCCCCTGATGTTGATATTATCTGTCAGTTTATATCTTGAAGAAAGCTTGAAGTTAAGGGTTGAGCCAAAATCGGAATAATCTTCAAACCTGGTAGCAAAGGTAGCAAGGAATCTTTCACTGAAATCTACTTCCATATCGAAATATCCCGCTATACTGCTGCGCTCTCTCGAAAGTTCATTTTTAGGACTGAATCCGGGGAAGACCTGGGAACCACCTGGCCTGGCACCTCCAAAGAAATCTCTCGCCGGGTCCTGATCAGACCTAATTACCACATCTCCATTCTGGGTATACTGCTCGTAAGAACCTCTTTCTCCTGCTACGATCTCATAGTTCTCAAAGCGATGTTCAGCTCCAAAGGCAATATTCATCCCCATAAATACCTCTTCATAAAACCTGCTTATATCAAGATTCGTGGTATTCTGAAGAAAAGAGAAGCCACCGGCGTCAAACGATGTTGGACTTGCACGCTGTAATGAGGCATTAGAAGTATTAGATATAAAATATTGAAACTCGTTCTCGCCCCAGGTATTACTGAAATCTACAGACCAGTCGCTAATTTCTCCTCGTACTCCCACCGCAATAGATTTATCCTTGATCTTGGAATTGATCTCCGGCAGGAAACCATTGATATAAATTGGAGTATAGGTTCTGCTTTGATTAGGCAACCTGTAAAAACCAGCCGAATTACCTCTTCGCGAACTCATCCCCGCAAAAGAATAAAGCTCAGTCCCGGCATCATCCAAAGGCAGGGTCATATTGGCGAAAAATCTACCTCCTCTTAAGGCAGACTGTCCAACCCTCATATTAAAATCTGTACGATCCAGTCCCCGGGCATTCAGCTCATTTTCTGTCACGTCTAATCCTAACAGACTTTGCAAAGCAGCCCTATCTGGTGCGTTACTAATATCATTTTGAAAATCACTGCTAAAGTAAGATACATCCTGAGCGAAATCCTTGATCTGCTCATCGGTTAAGGAAGCTATATTGGCACCGGCATTGGCTGCCCTCAATTCAATGGCATTATAGGCATTAAAAATTGACCCTTCCCATTCTTTCATACGATTATAATCTTCACGGTAATCGAAATCCCCTGCAAAGGTGACAAATCCACCATTATCGCCTAAGGGTACTCCATAACTGGCGGCCACATTCACCGTTTCTCCATCTACACCTCCGGTTTGCTCATTGGCATTTTTAGAGAAATTTGCCCCGGTAGTGACGTTAAAGCTTAACTCATTGGTCTGGTCTACGAGGACAATATTGATAACCCCCGCAATCGCATCAGATCCATACTGCGCGGCGGCTCCATCACGAAGAACTTCGATCCTTTTGATAGCAGAAGCCGGGATGGCATTTAGATCTGTACCAACACTACCTCTACCAAAGGTTCCGTTTACGTTTACCAGCGATGAATTGTGTCGTCTTTTCCCATTGATCAAAACCAGAACCTGATCTGGTCCCAAACCTCTAAGGGAGGCTGGATCTATATGATCTGTTCCATCTGAAATTGTCTGGGTATTTGAGGTAAAAGAAGGTGCTACATAGTTTAGCATCTGATTCAGGTTTACCTGTGGCACTGCCATTTTCATTTCCTGAACATCGAGTACATCTATAGGAACGGTGG
>JBFGDP010000060.1:0-10862 GCA_041580575.1 Christiangramia sp. | reverse complement strand
TTTTCCAGGGTCATATTCACATAAGCGTCGCCTAGGATAGATCTTACAAAGGCTGTATCTGATGCAGAACTATAAGCTCCAATAATTGTGAATCCTAAAAAAATAAGAAAACTTAGCAAAAGCTGTTTCTGGTATTTATGAAACTCACCCGGAAATTCCCGGGTATAAAAGGTCAGGATCCTGTTGCCCGGTTCCTTCTTAGATCTGTATATTTTTTGATGAGCTGCAGAAGCCAGTCCGTTAAGGTATTTTGTGGTGTTACTTTTGGGATAAAAGGTCCTCGCATAACTAAGGTCGTCGCTTAAAGTGATATAAATCTCAGATAGGCGGTCTGGAGAGAGGCTGCTATTATTTTGCAATAGGCTTTCGTACTTGGTCCATTTATCTTTATTTTGCCTGACGTAAGCAGCCTCGCGCATCTTTAATTGAATAAGACCCAAAGTAACATATTTAATGGATAATTTTCAAATTGAAACCGCTCAAAATATCAGTATTCATCAGAATGTAGCGGGAATAGGAGAGCGTATCCTGGCTTTTATCATAGACCTAGCGATCATCATCGTCTACAACATCTTTAGTTTTCTGATCATTGCCGGGGTGAAAGAGGATAATGGTAGCTTAATGATGTTCTACTTAGTTATGGGATTACCTACCTTTCTCTATTATTTACTCTGGGAGACCTTTTGGGATGGACGCACGCCGGGCAAAGCTTTATTAAAAATGCGGGTAGTAATGAAAGATGGTTCAAGACCCCAGTTTTCGAACTATCTGGTGAGGTGGTTGTTAAGAATAATAGATATTAGTTTGACCAGTGGTGGAGTAGCGGTAGTTACAATTTTGCTCAACGGTAAGGGACAAAGATTAGGAGATATTGCGGCGGGGACTACCGTAATTTCTGAAAAATCAGGGATAGGACTGGAAAACACCCTGGAGATGGACCTGCCTGAGGGATATCAACCCAGGTATCCGCAGGTGACCGTTTTAAGTGACCGGGATGTTCAGGAGGTCAAGAATTTATACCGGCAGGCAAAATATTCCGGCCAGCACCATATTATTATTTCCCTTAGTAAAAAGCTGGCAGAGCTAATGGATATTACCGTCGAGGAAAGGCCTGTAGATTTTGTTCAAAGAGTGATCCAGGATTATAATTACTATACCCAGCAATAATTATTCTAATATCTCAATATCCATTTCTACATTGTCAATAGGCCACTCTGAAGCACCGGTCTTTACCTGAGAGATCTTCTCGGCAACATCCATTCCCCTCACAACTCTTCCGAATACAGTATGATCATTATTTAGGTGTGGCGTTCCATTCTTATCCATTACAATAAAGAACTCGAAAGGGGAGGAGGCTTTACTTACATTCTGTTCAGCATATTTCGCTGCAGAGAAGGCTCCGTAAGTATGTTTGTGCCCTGCGGCAAATTCGCTTGGGATAAGATAATCGCCTACGTCCCCACGGCTGTTCGCAGTGATTTGATTATCGGCATTCCCCCCTTGAATTACGAACCCAGGTGCAACCCTGTGGAAAAAGGTATCATCAAAATATTGATTTTTTACTAGCATAATAAAATTCGCCCGATGTAGAGGAGTATCTCTGTATAACTGAACATCTATATTCCCAAAACGAGTTTTTATCCTAACCATGGTTTCCGGGTTGTCTTTTCCATACCGGGTAAGGGTAGGGATAAGTTCTTCCTGGGCTATGGGGAACATTTCGTTTCTTTTTATCCTGGATGCCTTGTCTTTTGCAGCCAGCTCTTTTTTTCGCAATTCAAAAATACTATCGCGGGCACGCTGAATTGAATCCTCTTTACGCTGGGCCTTTAGCATTTCGGGGGTTGCCGGGTCGCCATTTTTAGCGGAAGTTTGCTTATCTTCACAACTTGCGAAAATTAGAATTGAAAAAAAAGCGATTAAAGAAAGCTGTTTGAACATGGAGTTTGAGATTTTTAAAAACAGGATTTCAAAGTTAAAAAAAATGCAGCTTCCCGGTGAAGCTGCGCATAAGAAACTGGCACCTTTACTTAGACTCAAAGAACTGAAGGAGCTGGATATTTCAAAAAGAGATCCGGAGGAAGCAGGTGTAATGGCGGTTTTCTACCCAGATATGGAAAAAGAAACAAGGCTGGTGCTCATTCTTCGTAAAACATATAAAGGGGTGCATTCCAACCAGGTAGGATTTCCAGGGGGCAGGGTAGAAGCTACAGATCTAGACCTGGAAGAGACGGCCCTTAGGGAAACTGAAGAGGAGGTAGGGATTCCCCAAAGCCAGATCGAGGTGATTAAAAAACTTAGCAGGCTTTATATACCACCATCTAATTTCTGGGTACAACCCTATATTGGGCTGGTGCACAATACGCCAAGGATGAAACGCCAGGAATCTGAAGTTGAAGCTATCCTGGAAGTAAAATTAAGTGAGTTTTTAAATGATGAGAATATTATAATAGAGCGCTTAAGTACTTCTTATGCCGAAAGTATCGAGGTGCCGGCATATAGATTGAATGGTCATGTGGTTTGGGGAGCCACGGGGATGATGCTAAGCGAAATAAGAGATTTAATTTTGCAAATATAATGTTAAACTTATTGTTATATTTGCCGCCGATTCAATAACAGCTGAATAGAAAGCGGGATAAAAAAAGAGATCAGCAATGGGATTGTTAAAAAAGAATCCATTTGGACATTATCTTATCCTGAAAAAGTGGTTGATCCGCATTTTCGGGGTTTTGACTCATAGAAGATATCGCGGATTTAATGAACTAAACATCGAGGGTTCAGAAATTATTAAGAATCTGCCAGATACAAATGTTCTTTTTGTATCTAATCACCAAACATATTTCGCTGACGTTACAGCCATGTTCCATGTATTCAACGCGAGTTTAAGCGGCCGGGTAGATAGTATTAAGAATATTGGGTATATCTGGCAGCCAAAACTCAATATATATTATGTTGCAGCTAAAGAAACCATGCGAGCCGGGTTATTGGCCCGTATCATGGCTTATGCCGGAGCTATAACGGTAGAAAGGACCTGGCGTGCCAAAGGACAGGAAATTAAGAGGGAAGTGAATCCCAATGATACCGAGAATATAGGTACGGCCCTGGATGATGGCTGGGTAATTACATTTCCTCAGGGAACTACCAAGCCTTTTAAACCTATCAGGAAAGGTACTGCCCATATCATCAAGAATCATAAACCCATAGTTATCCCAATCGTGATCGATGGATTCAGAAGATCATTCGATAAAAAAGGCTTGCGGATCAAGAAAAGGGGAATCCTACAATCATTTCAGATCAAGGAACCTTTAGACATAGATTATGAAAATGATAGTATCGAGGATATCGTAAGCAAGATCGAATACGCAATTGAACAACATCCTTCTTTCTTAAAAGTGATTCCTTCTGAAGAAATTCAGGCTATGGAAGAACTTAACGAACAGAGACGCTGGGGTGGCTACTAGCAGGAAACAATAAGTTTTTTATTTTCTCTAATCTTCCCAAATTTAATCTGTTACAATTCAACAGCTAGACTACAATCTGTCATTTTAAGTATTAAACCTCCAGTGCTTTACTCCATTTCCAGCTTTTTAAGCTCTTTATAGTTCTTTTGCAGCCTGCGAAGCAAAATACCATAAACGACCCGGTAGATCAACCAGATCACACCCAGCAGAATTATCAGTGCCAGAAGTGTCCCACCTATGAAAAGTAACCATTGGGTGGTATCGAATGCCATTTTTGGATCTGACTCATTACTAAGCACATGGTTCCTAATCATCATGATAAGGGTGATCAAAAAAACCACTCCGCTGGAAATGAGTATAAAGCCTATATAATGTTTAACCGTTTTACGGGTTTTTAAAATATTTTTCATCAATCGGGAAGCGCTGTCTGTTGTAGAGATGCGTATGTAATTCCGATAGAACCTGTAGATAAAATAAAAGGTGACCAGGTAGCTAACCACATAGACGATAATGGTGAACTCAGTTAAATTGTATTGTTCCATTTGTTGCCAGTATTCTTCATCGGCAAGAAAAATGTTCAAAATTGCTCCTAAAAGGAATTCAATTATACTAATTACAAAGATCCATTTCACGATCGAGGAAGATCGCTTCCAGATCATCTTATAAATTTCGTTGTATGAAAGGCGTGGCAGGTTTTTTTCCTGCTTTTTCCAATCCTCTTTTAACAGATCTAATTCGTCCATACTCATCAAGGATTAATTATGTTCTTTAATTTTGTTTTTACCCTGTTCATTTTTACACGTGCATTAACTTCGGTGATCCCCAGCGTATCAGAGATCTCTGCATAATTTTTGTCTTCCAGATAAAGAAAGACCAGGGACTTATCTATATCATTTAATTGCTTGATAGCATCGTACATGATCTTTAAATGCCGCTCGGCTTCATTATCATACTCCTCTGCCTTAATCTTAAAGTGAAAATTATCGAAATCCTGAGTTTTTATACTTCTCTTTTTCTTTCGATATAAAGTGATCGCAGTGTTTAAGGCTACCCGATACATCCAGGTACTGAATTTCGCTTCACCTCTGAATTTGGGATATGCTTTCCATAACTGGATCGTGATTTCCTGAAAAAGATCGTTATGGGAATCCTGATCATTGGTGTAGATACGGCAGATTTTGTGGGCAATATTCTGGTGTTTCTCCAGATTGCTTACAAACTGATGTTCTAATTCTTTGTTCACGTAAGATTGGTTAGCACGTATAGGTAGCTAAATTAATCCCTATGTTACAAAAATCTTTAATTTAAAGTTAATCAGTCCGGCATTAGAGCTATAAATAGTAAATTTGAGTAAAACCATCCATTTTTATGAATATCCCAAAAACTGACTTACCCAGAGTAGTAATTATTGGTGGTGGTTTTGCCGGTGTGGCCATTGCCCGAAAGATCCTGAACGAGGATATGCAAATGGTACTTTTAGACCGGCATAACTATCATACTTTTCAACCACTTTTATACCAGGTTTCTACATCTGGTCTCGAACCAGATTCTATTGCCTACCCTTTACGAAAGATCACCCGATCCAGTGAGAACTGTTTTTTCAGGCTTGCCGAGGTGACCTCTATATCGGCAGAAAAGAATACGGTGCATACCAATATTGGTGACCTTATTTATGATTATCTGGTGATCGCTACGGGTTCTAAAACCAACTTTTTTGGGAATAATAGTATCGAAGAGCATGGAATGTGGATGAAGACCGTACCGCAGGCCTTGAATATACGTAGCCTGATCCTGGAAAACCTGGAGCAAGCAACCATTACCGAAGATCCTGAAAAAAGAAAGGCCTTGCTGAATTTCGTACTGGCTGGGGCCGGTCCCACCGGAGTGGAATTAAGCGGTGCGATCGCCGAACTGCGAAATCATATCGTACCTAAAGATTATCCCGATATTAATCCCAATGAAATGAATATCCATTTGCTGGAGGGATTAGGCCGTGTACTGCCACCTATGAGCGAACATGCTTCCAGGAAAGCGCATGAGATGCTGGAAGAGCTCGGGGTTAAGATACATTTAAATACCATGGTGGAGAATTATGACGGCCACCTGGTGACCACCAATACAGATCTTGCGATCAAAACCGAAACCTTCATATGGTCTGCCGGAGTGACCGGTTCACCGGTATCGGGACTAAATGCATCTGCGCTCGTCGAAAAAGCGAATAGGTACGAGGTGAATGCTTTTAACCAGGTGAACGGTTATGAGAATATCTTCGCTATTGGGGACATCGCGCTGATGAAGACTGAAGATTTTCCAAAAGGCCATCCTATGGTTGCTCAACCGGCGATACAGCAAGGAAAGCATTTGGCCAAAAATTTAAAACATCTTATAAGAGGAGAGAAACTTGAACCGTTTGAATATTTTGATAAAGGTACTATGGCAACAATAGGACGTAACAGGGCTGTAGTAGATCTGCATAAATGGAAATTTTCAGGGTTTTTCGCCTGGTTCGTGTGGATGTTCGTACACCTTTGGTTCCTTGTGGGGTTTAGAAACCGTACCGTTACATTTTTTAACTGGGTTTATAATTATATAAATTATGATAAGGCAGCGAGGCTAATCATTAGACCATTTAAAGGTCACGAGGAAAGAATGAGCCTGGATAAGGAGAAGGTATAGTAAAAAGGCTGCAATTTGGCAGCCTTTTTACTATCACCTGTTTTCTTTAATCGCTTTATTATAAGCTGAGGCCAGGTCTGTTTTTTGTTTTTCGGTTAGTACTTTACCGGCCATTTGAAAAACTTCCTGTTCCTCTTCATCTAAATGATGGGTTAATTGATGTTCCAGATCTTTGGCGATCTTGAGCCAATTTGAAGCATCCATCTCGGTATCTTCAAGTTTCTCTATCAACTCGTCCATTTCGTGATGCTCGGCCACACTGTGTCTGGCCTTCTCCTGGGTCATATCTTTCTCCATAAGCGGTATATAAAAATGACGCTCCTCAGCATCCTCATGGATCTTCAATTCATGTTTTAGATCTTTAAATATCTTCTTCCTCTCCTCGGTCTTTCCTTCTGTTCTCAATAACTTATCTATAAGATCACGTTGTATCTCGTGCTCCTGTCTTAAGGCTTCAAAAATGGTCATTATGTAATTTTTTGGATTTATTTTCAAGTTATCCATTTAAATGTTAAAGATTATTTAATTTTCAATTTGAAATGCCAAAGTTGTAATAACAAATCAATTCGGTATGGGAAAATGACAATTCGGTAAAATAGATTTCGAGGTAGATCTGAAAGACCTCAAATTAGCATTAGATTTTTGAAGATTATGAAATTCTTTTTTAAAATATTAAAGATAAGTGTTGCGGTCTCGCTGCTTTTGATCTTGTTAGATACCACCTTTAATGGGTTTGATCGGGGCAAGCTGTCAGATCCTGGCTATTGGGGAGTATATTTCTTTTACTCTACTGTTTTAACTGCTCTCAACAGCGTCTATTTCTGGTTCTTCGGAAAAAAAATTGGTTGGGAAAATGCTGGTATAAACAGAGTGATCATTGCCACAGGAGGGTCTATTATTCTAACTTTAATTGGATTCTTCTTCTGCAGACTGGTAGACCAAACCATTTTTAATGGTATAGCATTAGAAACATTCCTGGAGGAAGAAAGTATGCGGTACTACTTCTTTCCATTTCTGTTTACTGCTATCATTTCGCTCTTCTTCCACCTGGTCTATTTTTATAAATCGGTACAGGAGAAAAAGGTGCGGGAACAGAAGATCATTGCAGGTACTGCTTCAGCTAAATTCGATGCCTTAAAAAATCAATTAGATCCACATTTTTTATTCAATAGCCTAAATGTTCTGGCATCTCTTATAGATGAGAATCCTCAACAGGCGCAGAGATTTACTACTTCACTTTCAAAGGTATACCGTTACGTGCTGGAGCAGAAAGATAAGGTTTTGGTGAGCCTGCAAGAAGAATTGAACTTCGCCAATACCTATATGAAATTGCTTAAAATGAGATTCGAGAACAGTATATTTTTCGAGATCCCCGGTGAACTTTCTAATGAAGAGGCCAAAGTGGTGCCCTTATCGTTACAATTACTTCTTGAAAATACCATTAAGCATAATATCGTAAATGAAGGAAAGCCACTGAAAATAAAAATTTATGAGGCTGAAGGTTATCTGGTGGTAGAAAACAATTTTCAGAAAAAGGAAGTCTTAAGCAACCGCAAGGGAGTTGGGCTGCAGAATATTGTTAACAGGTATCATGAGGTAACCGATAGAAAGGTTTTAATCGAACAAACAGAAGATATATTCAGGGTGAAATTACCCGTATTAACCAAACAAATTTCAATTATGGATACTAACGAGATCAATCAGGAAAATGCATATTTCAAGGCTAAAGAAAGAGTAAAGGAGATCAAGGAATTTTATGGGAGTTTAATCTCCTATTGCGTGGTGATCCCCTTTCTTGCCCTTATTAATTATTATACCTACTGGGATTTTCAATGGTTCTGGTTTCCGCTTTTTGGCTGGGGAATAGGACTAACCATTCACGGTTTTTCTGTATTTGGATATGGAAAAGACTGGGAGGAGAGAAAGATAAAAGAGCTTATGGAAAAAGATCATAAACAAACTAAATTTTGGAAATGATGGAAACGAACAATCTAGAAAATATGCGCTATAAAGCTGCCCAGAAGCGAGTGAAAGATATAAAAGCCTTTTATGTACATCTTACAGTTTACCTCGTTATTAATACAGGTATTTTTCTTCTTATAACCAGGGAAACCGGTTTAATGGAAGGCTTGACTAATATTTCGAACTATTCCACACTATTTTTCTGGGGTATAGGGCTGTTTGCACATTGGGCAAGTATATTTGGCTTTAATATTTTCTTCGGAAAAAAATGGGAAGAAAAGAAGATAAGAGAGATTATGGAAAAAGATAAAAAAAAGATCTGGAAATAGATTCTAAACAAAATAACCAGCGTGACCAAAGTATTAATTATTGAAGACGAAAAACCTGCTGCAAGGAGATTGCAGCGAATGCTCAACCGTTTAGATTTAGAGGCAGAAACCATGCTTCACTCGGTGGCCGAGGCCGTAAATTGGTTCAATAACAATGAACATCCAGACCTCATATTCCTGGATATTCAGCTTAGTGATGGATTATCGTTTGAAATCTTTGAACATATAAAGACAGATAGTGCTATTATTTTCACTACTGCCTACGACGAATATGCCCTTAAGGCATTTAAACTTAACAGCATTGATTACCTGTTAAAGCCAATCGATGAGGACGAGCTGGAAGAAGCCGTTAAGAAGTTCAGAAATACCCGTAACACTTCTGAAAAAATCAATCTGGAGGATCTTAAATCCCTGCTTACCCTTCCCGGTAAGGAGCAGGTATATAAAAGCAGATTTACAGCTCAGGTAGGCCAGCATTTAAAACTGGTAGACACTGCAGAAATCGCATGTTTCTTTTCTGAGAATAAAACGACTTATATTCACTGTTTTTCGGGCCGTAATTACCCCATCGATATTCCGCTGGAGCAATTAGAGAATGATGTAGACCCTGCTAAATTTTACAGGATCAATAGAAAATGTATCCTCAATATCAACGCGATCAAAGACATTATCTCCTATACTAATTCCCGATTAGAGATCAAACTGGAAAACTTCAATGAATTTCAGCTTATTGTGAGTAGGGAAAGGGTAAAGGATTTTAAATCGTGGCTGGATAACTGATCTCTGAATGTTAAAATACAATTTATTAAAACCGGATTGCATCAACTACCGTATATCTATATAGAACTCTAAGTTTTGTTTTCGCATGATCTGTTTTGGTGAGATTATGCATTGAGTTTTTAACTTTTATTGGTTGGTTAGATGCTTAGAGAGTTTGAGATTCCTCCCGGAATCTTTCTAAGTATTAAATGATAAGCCCCACGCATCGCGTGGGGCTTATCTGTTTTATAAAAGCTATAGATCCTTATGGAGCAGCAACTGCACCCAATACGTAGAGCTGATCCATCGTTGGGGATTCACTACCTCCTTCAGGTTCCAGGGTGATACCAAATGCCTGGGACTCATTAGCATTTTCCAGCGCAAATACCAAATTATCGTCCATAGAGAATTCATCCAGCAATCCAATACTGGTAGGGGTTAAAGGATCCAGTTTTAAAGACCACACCTGATACACCTTGCCTCGAGGTGGTGTTGGCAATTCCTTGGCATCTATGTAAGCTTTGTTTTCAGCTTTATTCCAGTAAACAGCTGCGTAGGCTTCTGGTGCTACATTTTGTCCCTGTAATGGAATTTTAGAGACATTTTTATCTCTTAGAACTGCCAGTAATTCCTCGGTCTTTTCCGCATCTTCCCTAGCGTCTGCGATCTGTTGTTCCATCCTTGCATTACGCGCCATTTCAGCGCTTAGTTGTTGCTGAAGATCATTCTTGTCTTCATAAACGAAGAATAAGCCTATAAGGAGTGCGATAGAGGCAGCCCAACCAATGTAAGACACCCAGTTGGTCTCTTTTTTAGGCGTCATACTAATCACGGAACGATCACTTTTGGTTTTCAGCTTGGATTTAATTCTGCCAAGGATGGCTTCAGCATCATACGAAGGTGCCGTAGCTGCTGAAAGTTTCCTTAAAGCATTTTCGATTTCCTCTACTTCCTTTCTAATCTCGGGATGTTTTTTTAATGCCTGGCTTACTTCACGGCTCTCAGCTTCAGTAAGTGCGCCGTAAACATATAATTCCAGGATTCCGGATGATATGTAGTCTTTTATATCCATATTTTATTCTGCTAACATTTCACGGAGCTTGTTAATACACGCCCGGTTCCTGGTCTTTACAGTCCCCAAAGGCATATCAAGTTCTTCGGCTGTTTCTTTTTGGGTGTATCCCTGAAAGAATAGTAGATCGATTAATTTCTTACAAACGGGTTTAAGTATATTGATGAATTTACTTATTCCAATAGCATCTGTCTTTGCCGAAAAGTTTGAATTGCTCTCCAGTATATCTACGAAATTATCTGACTTTAGGTTTTTTTGCTTGTTCTTATGGCTCTTGGAGCGAATATGATCTATAGATGCGTTCCGGGCAATGTTGAGGATCCAGGTAAAAAACCTTCCTTTATCTGAATTGTAGGAAGCGGAATTATCCCAGATCTTTAAAAATACATCCTGCAGGATTTCCTGGGCAATGTACTCGTCGTTAACCACATTGTAAATAATTCCATATACACTTTCTGAATATAGCTCATAGATTCGTTCAAAAGCTCGCTGATTACCTTTCTGTAATTCTAGGATTAGTCCGTCCTGTTGCATAGATTAAATTTGAGGAAATAAATATAACTTTAAATAGTAAATAAAAAAAAGCGGCCATTCAGCCGCCTT
>JBFGDP010000059.1:0-11002 GCA_041580575.1 Christiangramia sp. | reverse complement strand
TTATGTATAGGCCTATATTTCAAGGTCGAATTTTCAGAAATTCAAAAAGCTATTGAAAATTATAGTCCTGAAAATAACAGGTCCCAGATCATTCAGTCCGGGACTAATACCATCATCATGGATGCCTATAACGCCAATCCTACCAGTATGCATGCTGCACTGGAAAATTTCAAAAATTTAAAGACAGACAAGCAAAAAATTGCCATTCTTGGGGATATGTTTGAACTAGGTAGCGCAGCAGCCACAGAACACCAGGTGATCGCAAATTATGTGAAAAACAGCAATTTTTCTGAATCGTACCTCGTGGGCTTAAATTTTAAAAATACCGAATCCAACGGAAACCTGATCTTCCGGTTTAGAGATACAGATCATTTAATAGAACACCTGAAAGGCAGCGATTTTCAGAACTGTTATTTCCTGATCAAAGGTTCCAGGGGTATGGCCCTGGAAAGAGCGCTGGAGAGCATCAAAAAAGAGGATTAAGTTAAACAACACCTGTAAACAACAAAGCCGGCAAATATTTTGCCGGCTTTGTTGTTGTGAAGTGTACTGGATTCGAACCAGTGACCCCTACCCTGTCAAGGTAATGCTCTGAACCAACTGAGCTAACACTCCCTTATGTGGGCAAATATATTGATTTGCTCCAACTATTTTTAATAATAAACAAAAATAGCTGTATTTATATATATTGATGAATTTATTAGTCACTCCCCTCGACACATAGACCATTCCCACTAATATCCCTTCAAAAATTCCCTCTCTTATCAACTAATCAAGTTATATTAAATTAAATATATCAATTCCTGAGAGGTAATAAAAATTGCAATATTTTAAAAAATTTTACACAGTCGACCGTAATATCTCCATAATGAATTGTTAAAATCGTTTGAACATCATACTTTTGCGCTTCCCCGCAGAGCCCCCTACTCTTTGCCTTATAACGTACCATGAAAAAACTTACTCTTGTATTAGGGCTATTCCTTTGTTTTGCCTGTTCCAAAGAAGAACCTGTAAACGAACAGCAACATGAGGACCGAATTATCCTGGATAATCTAAAAATTTCCAACGAAGGAATAAGACTTTCCTGGAGCAAGTTGATCAACCAGAATTTTCAATCTTATGAAATTCTTAGGTCAGAATCAAACCAGACAGATTATTACCAGAGATTGGAAATTATTTCAAATTCTGATAATACCGACTATATCGATATAGATGCTCCCTACAGCCCTTATGTAAGCTATAAAATTATTGGCCATCTCTCAAACGGCAGCCAATCGGCTATTCAAAGTAATATACAGGAATACTCCAGACCTTCGATTTTTAGATTTGAAGGTAATATTGATCAGGTCATACCTCAGTTTGAAAAAAATAGGATATACCTAATAGATTTAAGGGGTAAAATTTCTATTATGGATATTGAAAGGGAGTTGATCGTAAATACCCTCGAAACTTTTAGCCAAATTGGTTATGTCGATATTCAGCAATTTAACGATACAACAGAGATCTATGTTCCGAGATATGATGGCTGGGTATATATCTATAATGCCGAAACTTTTGAATTGATAGAAAGAATAGATACCGGTAGGGCTTCTTCAAGTATTATTTTCAACAAGGATAAACTTTTTGTCTCTACAGACGCCTGGACTCAAAAACCATTGAAAGTATATAATAGGAATACATTGGAGCTAATCGAAGAATCTGGTGATTTTGATCTAACTCGCCTAAGGCTTATTCCCGAAACAGATACTGAACTTTTAGAGATCACATTAAATATAGGGCCAGTAGACCAGGACTATTACTATTTTGATACTAATGGATATTTAATCGAACATAAGAATGACCGGTACCACGGTGATTTTGATCTGGATGCGAATATTTTTAGCTTCTTTCCAAACCATGATAAATTTATTACTGGTAGTAATGGCGCAATTTATTCCAGGGAAATGAAGTATCTCAGCAGATTACCCCAGGGTTATCTAAATTTTTCATCTTTTGGCTTCGACAGCCCAGCTAATTTAATATATGCTGGTTGCAGCAATGAACGTAGTATACAGAAATACAACCTAAATGATTATTCCCGCCAGGGTTTCATCAAAACCGGATCTTTCCCCAAATATTTAATAAAAAATGGTCAAACCATGTTCATCATTGGGCTAAGCTCCAATACGGGAAATGCCAGTTTTGTATTCGAAAAAATCAATCTTTAAAATAACTTATATAATGCCTACACGAACGAATTTATTCTTCTATTTATTTTCAACGATATTCCTAATTAGCTGCTCCACTGAAACCGAAACTGAGACGGAAGAAGAGCGCCCAGCTGAAATTATACAGGAGCATTCCTCTTCTGTATCCGATTTCACTCCTCGGGAAGTTGATCTTGGAGACATTATTACTATAAAAGGTGAAAACTTCAGTAGAGAAATACAGTTGCTAATTAACGAAATGCCACTTTCAGTAACCTTCAATAATGATAGTATAATAAAATTCAAGGTCCCTTACAGTAATTTTAACCCCTTCAATTTCAAATTGATTTTAAATGATAGTATTGCTGAAAGCAAAGTGTTTGAAAATCCTTTTAAACTTTATGAACCAAAAATAGATTCCATTTCACGCGGGATTGGATTTGGCGACAAAGCAGTACTTTATGGCAGTCACCTTACCAACAGCCCGAATAAAACCAGGGACATTGTATTTATTAATAATGAAATGGTTCAGGTAGAATTTCAATCCAAGGATTCTATAGTATTTAACTTGCCATACCTCAACACCTATGAAAATGACATTTTAGTCCAGGCACAATTGCAGGAGATACGAAAGGAGAAAGGGCTTAAAATTGCTCCCCCCGTAATCGATAGCATTAGTAAAAATAGAATTAAGATCGGAGAGACTCTTGAGATATATGGAAAACATTTTCTACAATGGTCTACGACGGAAAACAAGGTTTATATAGAAGGCTCAAGGGCTGAAATCATAGAGGCTAGCAAGGATAAAATCACTATTAAGATTCCTATGGGACCCTATGAGAATAGAAATATTTCCAATATTGAAGTTAAAATCTATACAGAACAGACTAGCCTGGAAAGTAATCTGTATCTGGAAGATAAATGGTATTTACACGATGTTTTAAAGAAATCTGAAATCACAGACTCAGGTTATCCTGGAGTAATTTCTGCATCTAGTTTTCAGGAGGGAAATCATTTTTATATTAATTCATATATGAAGAAAGAAAATGATAATTATATGAATGATAGACTTTTGCAATATGATCCACAAACCAGGGAGTTGCTAAACCTACCTGATATAAATCTTACTTTTGATAATTCCACCGGTCATAACCTCCAATTATTTTCAGCAGGAAACAATCAGGAGATTTTCATATATCTATCCCGGGAAGAGGATAATTTCTACAGATATAATTATTTATCAGGTAATCTTGAGTCGCTTGCTGAATTTCCAGGCCCACATATTAGTGAAGCAACCGGGGCTGTCCTGGATCACAATTTTTATTTCGGGTTAGGCCATACAGGCAATGGTTCAGTAGTTGTGAATACAGAATTCTGGGAATATGATATCGCCAACAATAACTGGAGTTTGCATTCAGAAATGCCTTTTGAATCTAATAATGCATATAACAGTCGTAAAACAGATTTTGTTTGGAACAATTCATTATATACAGGAAACGGGAGTGACTGGCAATATGATTTCTGGAAGTTCACTCCAAGTGAAGGCTGGATCAAACAACAAAGCGTACCTAATCCACTCTCTAGTTATGCTTTTTTCCAATTGCAAGACCGGGCATTTTATTACCACCAATATGATAATGAATTCTGGGAGTACAATCAGGTTGAAAACAAATGGATCAACAGGCAGGACCTGGCAATTGGCCAGTATAGATTTATTCCTGAATCGGCTTTCGTTATTGGTGATGACGCTTACATGATAGGCTATTATAATGATTATGGGTATGGGGAATCGCCGGCTATGAGATATGATATTTTAATATTAAAGACCGAAATTTCAAATCTATAATCTTATGAAATCACTGACCTTTCTGGTAGCCCTACTCTGTATATTTTTTATCTCATGCAGTAAGGAAGAAGCGAATGACGCTGAAATCACCATAAGAGAAGTAACTTTGTCCATCGAAGTCCCTTCCTCTGGTGGAGCAATTTTTCACGGCAATCATGAGTTGGAAAATATCGAGTCAGCGGGATTTTATATTTCAACAAAGCAAAGCTTTAACATAGAAGAGGCTCAAAGCCTTATTGCGACTAGTGCTACTCATTTCAAAGCTGAAATTGAAAGCGGTCTGGAATATAATGTTAAATACTACGTAAGGGCTTTTGTTAATAAATCTAATGGGGATTATGTAGAAAGTAAAGAAAAATCATTCGTTTCTCTAGGCAGCAAAGCCCCCATTATTTCTTCCATGAGTGATTCACATTTAAATGATGTAGTCACCATCAAGGGCAAAAACTTTAAAAACTCCAATTATAATGCGCTGAAAGTATTTTTTGAATCAGAGAAAGCTTCGATTATCAACTCGAATGATACAATCATTGAATGCCTTGTACCTGTAAACATCCCTAGTCACACCCCGCAGGTTCGATTAATGGTGTATGAGAAAGAAGTAATATATGACGATTTTAGCCTATTTACCCCGGATATATCTGCTACCTCTCAACAGGATTTCGCTCTCGGGGACACCATCACTCTATATGGCGATCATTTTGATACAGCGATCGACCGAACAAAAATTGTTTCAGATCAATCAGAACTGGAAATCCTTTTTACAGATCGAGATTCCATAATTTTTATATTGCCTTTAGATGCAACCTCTTCAAATCTTGATCTTACATTAAAAGCGCAAAAGCAGGAAGTTGATATAGATTTTTTAGGCAAATATCGGGAACCTGTGATCACAGAAATTGATGGAAATATCAGAACCTGGGACACTCTAATTATTAAAGGAGAAAATTTTAGCCCGTTAATAGATGCTAATGAGGTTTATTTCGATGGATTAAAGGCTCAGATTTTAAGTTCCACACATTCAGAAATCAAAGTGATTACTCCATTAGGACCCTACCAGGATGCTGAACCAGAACTTGTATATAAAATTATGGATTATGAAATACGACCCTCCTTCTCGATCTCCTTTGTAGATTCCTGGTTATTTAAAGCTGAGACCGAATATGAATTTTATGGCAACACCGACCAATATTTCACGAAGGACGGTAAGTTATACCTGGTCCAGAAGAATTATGGAGAATACTATTTATCCTTCCTGGAATTTGATCCTGCTTCTTTAGAATTTAATAGTTTCGAATTAATATTACCTGATGCAAAACTTGCAGATTTTCCTTTCCAGATAATACAAAATCAGACCTCAAAGAAAATTTACTTTTTATTTAATGCCGGGAGTGAGAATTTCTATGAATTTGATTTAAGTACGGAATCTTTTAAACCTTTGAAAGATTATCCCGCCATCACCACAAACAATCCTGAAGTTTTTATGGCTAATGATATGATTTATGTTACTGGTGGTTGGGTCGATACCTATAGCAGCATTGAGAATACAGATGAGAAGATTAAAGAATTATGGGCTTATAATATTTCCAACAATAACTGGATCCAGAAAAATGATTTCCCGAGATCACATGGAGGTTATGGCGATGTGATATTTCAAAAAGAAAATGAGATCTATATTGTGTATGGCATAAACACCTCTGGAGGAGTAAATTTCTGGGAGTACTCAACAAATACCGATAACTGGAAAGACCTCAATTCCCACCCTAGTGCCAAATTTGGTAAAGCCTCTTTTGTACATAATGGCAGTGGGTATGCCTATTTTTCTGATCCTATTAATGCTACTCCAGATAATTTCGCTCACAAATATACATTTGAGACCAATTCCTGGGTTCCCATTGAACCTCTCAACAATAGATACTACACCTACTTTAATTTCCCGAACAACTATGCCGCCTTCAAGGTAGATGAGAGAATGTTTATAGTCATCGATGAATATCCGGCATTGAGATTCTTTGAGGCCGACTTAAATAAGATCTAGTAATAAAAAAAGGCTTCCAAATTGGAAGCCTTTTTTACTCTGTGGGCGCGAAGGGATTCGAACCCCTGACCCCTTGGGTGTAAACCAAGTGCTCTGAACCAACTGAGCTACGCGCCCTCGCTTAAATGCGGATGCAAATATATCAAAATTCTATTATTACAAGCAGAAAAACCGATTTTAAAATTAATTTTAATGCCATAAAAAAAGGCTTTCAAAATTGAAAGCCTTTCTCATTCTGTGGGCGCGAAGGGATTCGAACCCCTGACCCCTTGGGTGTAAACCAAGTGCTCTGAACCAACTGAGCTACGCGCCCCTGCCTGAATGCGGATGCAAATATAGACTAGAATTTCAATTACACAAAACAATTTAAGTGAAAAATGAAATTATTTTTTGAGGAAAAAGAAGTCCTGAGCTAGGAAGCTCAGGACCAGATTTTTATTGATTGCTCTTTATTAATTCGGGTACAGATCTGTAAATATAATCTCCGTGTTTCCCCGTGAAAATTTTACCCATTTCCATCATAAAATCTTCTCTTTCCTTTTCATCTGCCCAGTTAGTTTCGACCAGTTGCTGCTCTTCATCAAAAAATGCTTCGATATCGGCAAGCTTATCAAAAATAAAAACCTCTGCCATTTCCCTGCTATTAGAACCCCAAAGGTGCCTGTGAGTATAATAACCTTTTAAGTTCTTGGACTTTTTGGTGATCTTTTCATGGTACTCCCTGAAGTTCTTTGGAGAGCCCTTGCCGTCCATAGCCAGGTCGCTGGTGCGAACATAAATAACCCGCGGTGTACTACCCGTATTTTTTGCCGGCGGAATTGCAAAGTTCATAGATTGATATATTTCATCTTTATGCTGCGGACTGTAATAGCTGCTTTGCTTATCGAAAAACTCCTTCCTTTTAGCTTCATCTGGCCAGCCCTGTTCTATGAGTTCCTGATTTTTTTTATTTGCATCCTCTATATCGGCCCAGGTTCGATATACATTAACCAGGACTACCTCTGAATTATCTGGCGTGAAATAATGTGTATAAACCCCTGAATTTAAAATCAGGTCATTTTTACTGGTTACTTTACTAAAGTATTCCTTTTCTGTATCCAGCCAATCTGAAAAGTCGACATCTGGATCTTCACTCCAGTGAGTGGTGGTCATGGTGATATATACTGGCTGGTAATCCTCGCTCTGAGCCTCAGAATTCTCATCCTGACTCAATGCTGTTGCGCTTAAACTTAGCATGAAAGCACACACTAATAATTTTGCAATTGTTCTCATTTTAGTTGATTTTTTTAATGAATAAATTACACAGCTAAAAAGTCAACTTACAATGTAGGGATGGGGTATAACAAAAGAAAGTTATAGAGTAAAATGGGGGATTAATAATTTAAACTATTGAAACAGAGTTTTATAAAGATAGGTAATTTTTATTTTAGCACAGCTTTTCGTTACAGTACTTCTGCTACCGTAAAGTTACTGCCTCCCACATAAATGAGATCCTTTTTCGAAGCATCTTTCAAAGCCTGCTGGTAGGCTGCCTGTACCGAGGAGTAGGCATTTCCCCGAAGACCAAATTTTTCTGCTGTTTCCTGCAAAGCATCGGCGTCCAAACCTCTTGGAACATCAGGTTTTGAAAAATAAAATGTTGCCTGTTTAGGAAATAAAGGGAGTACACCAGAAAGGTCCTTGTCATTCACCACACCTAAGATGATATGTAGATGCTGAAAAGTTTCTTTTTTTAATTGTTCCAGTACAAGCTTTAAACCTTCAGTATTATGGGCAGTGTCGCACACAACTCTTGGTTGTTCCTGTAGAATATCCCAGCGCCCCCGCAGGCCGGTATTTATCTTGACTCGGGTAAGCCCGTCTTTTAATGAATCTCCAGGCAGTTTCCATCCCTTAGCTTTCAAAATTTTAAGGCTGGTTAGCACTGTTTTTAAATTTTTACTTTGGTATTCTCCTTTAAGATCGGTTTCAACTAACCGAAAATTTTCATCCTCGGCAAAATATATCTCAGCGTTATTTTCCAGGGCCACCGACTTGAAAACAGGCGTGGTTAAGTCATGTTTTTCACCAATTACTACGGGTATTTCATTTTTTATAATGCCGGCTTTTTCCCCTGCGATGCTCGCCAGATCATTCCCCAGAAATGCCGTATGATCCAGACCAATATTTGTAATTACAGAAAGTACAGGGGTAATGATATTAGTGCTATCCAGACGACCGCCCATACCGGTTTCTATGATCGCAATATCAACCTTCTGATTAGCGAAATAGTCAAAGGCCATACCTACGGTCATTTCAAAAAAACTAAGCTTATTTGCTTCGAGAAAATCCTTATTTTTTTCAATAAATAAAATCACTTCATTTTCAGGGATCATTTCACCATTGATCCTGATACGTTCCCGGAAATCTTTTAAGTGAGGGGATGTATAGAGCCCGGTCTTATAACCAGCTTCCTGAAAAACAGAAGCCAACATATGGCTTACAGAGCCTTTCCCATTGGTGCCAGCCACATGAATGCTTTTGAATTTTAATTCAGGATGGTCCAGATGCGCTGCTAGCTTCAAGGTATTATTCAGGTCTTTTTTAAATGCCTGTTTACCTATTCTCTGATACATTGGTAACTGCTGAAACATCCAATCAACAGTTTCTTGATAGGTTTTCAATTACTCGGTAAGTTTAAAATCGTAAACTATTGTTCCCACCTGTGTGGATGGCGCATTAGGATCGCTGTTGAACCTGGTGGCCAGTGCAGCTCTCTTTGCGGGTTGGGTTAGACAGGCAGCGCTATTGGTGGTACCCTTCATTCCCGGTTGAGCACTTATAACCCTTCCCGATTGATCTACCACAATTTTAACCACGACAATTCCAGATTCGTTACAATCCTGGACAAATTTTTCTTTATTTAAAGCTTTACGTCCGCCAAGCCTGTAATTGCCATCACCATCTAATCCGGCGCCCTGCCCATAGTATGAATTTGCCTTAGGGTGGCCATCAGGACTGCCCTTATCACCAGCCACATTATCATTTCCTTCCCCTCCTGTAGCATTACCAGACCTTTCGGGACCGTTAAGTATACTACTTAGAGCGTCATTGGTAGATTTATCTGGTTTAGGATCTGGTTTTTTAACCGGTTGGGGATCCTTTTTCGGTTCCGGTTGTTTTGTTTCTACAGGCGTTGGTTCCTTTTTCTTTTTCTCTATGACCGGAGCCTCCTCTATTTCCTGGGTGACCACTTCCTTCTCGATCACCGGCTCAGATTTTACCGGTTGAGCTGCCGCCTGTTTTGGAGCAGATTTCACAGGCTCTTTAGGTTGTTCATTTCCCGATCCAACCTCAGAAGTACCAAAATTGATCGCGATGCCGCTTTCAGGCGGTGGATCCAGATAGGTTAAACCAAAAAGTATTAAAAGAAGTATCAGGATCACATGTAGCACCACAGTGATCGCAAGAGATTTTCTTTCATGCCTGGTTTCCAGTATCGACATTCTATTCAGGTTTTACCGCCAGCACTATCTTATAGCTGTTTCGGTTTGCAATATCCATCACATTTACGGCCTTTTCTATAGGCACTCCTTCTTCTACCCTAAGGATTATCGTTGGATTTTCCTCACCGGTTAGGCGGGTTTTTAGTGTAGATTCTAAAGCACTATTACTTATTCTCTCACTATTTATATAAGTCTGCAAATCCTTGGTAATACTTACAGAGAGGGTTTGCTTATTGGTGGTCTTTCCCTTGGCTTTTGGAAGAATTAGATCCAGAGCCTCCGGAGTAATTACCGGCGAAGTCAGCATAAAGAAGATGAGCAGAAGAAAAACAACATCTGTCATCGAACTCATACTAAATTCGGGGCTAATCTTATTTCTACCTCTTAAATTCATATTAAGCAGGTTCGTTTAGAAGGTCAAGGAAATCTACCGCGGTAGCTTCCATTTGATGCACCACTTTATCTGTCTTTACTACCAGGTGATTATACCCTATATATGCAATAATCCCTACTATCAAACCGGCCACCGTTGTGGTCATGGCAGTATAGATCCCCTCTGCAAGGGCACCCATTTGTGCCTGCCCGCTACTGGTTGCCAGTTCATGGAAAGCCAGAACCATACCAATTACCGTTCCCAGGAATCCAATCATAGGAGCTGCTCCCGCTACGGTGGCAAGTATACTTACATTTTTTTCCAGTTTATAAATTTCCAGACGACCGGCATTTTCAATGGCCGTGTTAATATCTTCCAGGGGACTACCAATCCTGGAAATTCCTTTCTCGGTAAGTCTTGCAACCGGCGAATCACTTTGTGCACATCGTATCTTGGCAGATTCTATGTTACCATTTAAAACACTGTCTTTAATTTGTAACATGAAATTCTTATCGATCTTCCCGGCCGCTTTAATGGCAAATAACCTTTCGAAATAAATGTAAACTGCGGCAAACAGAAGGATAAAAAGAATGATAATAATAATCTGGCCGCCAAGACCACCACTAAACATTAGATCAAATAGTGATAAGGTCTTTTCCTCTACGATAGGCTCTGCTGTTTGTGCAGCTTCTGCCACTTCGTCCTGCTGAAAAAAGTTAAGCATATGTATAAATGGGTTTTTAAGTGTAACGTGGTATTGTGATATTAATTGTAAACCAAATTTAATTAATCAGCAGTACGGTTTTACCCGAACCGGTAAAATGTTTACACAAACTTTTAAACAAGCTGTTTCAGAGCAACTTCAAATGCAGTTTTGCTAATATTTGTTTTACTGCTATTATTATCAAAAGTATTCTGAATAGCATTCTTAATGGTCATGGAAGTATCATTAAAAATCGCTTCATCTGTCATTTGAACCCGTCTCTCCATAAAGTAAGCAAAAACCCTGGCCATTCCGCAATTCGAAATAAAATCCGGGATTAGACTTACACGCTCGTCGGTATACTCCATAAT
>JBFGDP010000058.1:0-11206 GCA_041580575.1 Christiangramia sp. | reverse complement strand
TATAGTGCCAGCGAGGTAGACCGGCTGGGGTATGGTGATTGTAAAGGGTTGACCCACTATACAAAAGCGCTTCTGGCCAGCCAGGGAATAGAATCAGACTATACCGTGATCTACGGAGGTCCAAGAAGGGATATAGATCCTGAATTTATGAAGATACAGGGTAATCATGCGGTTTTGAGTATTCCTACAGAAGGGGGTGAAGATATCTGGTTGGAATGTACCAGCCAGGATGCGCCATTCAATTATCTGGGAGATTTTATTGATGACCGCTTTGCTATCAAGATAAAACCAACCGGAGGGGAGATCGTTAGAACCAGGAAATATAGTGCCGAGGATAATTTGCAAAAGACAAACGCAGATATATCGCTAAATACCGAGGGAGGATTTAATGCGGTTTTCGAGAGATCCAGTCATGGTGTTCCTTACGGGGATATATATTTGCTAGAACTGGAACCTGATGATATAAAGAAAACCTACTACCGGGAAAACTGGTCACATTTTCAAAACGTATACTTTGAAAGTATAGAATTCACCAATGATAAAACAGAGATCGATTTTACTGAAAATCTAAATTTCAGTGCGGATAGATTTTGTAGTAACGCCGGGGAAAGATTATTAGTGCCATTAAATTTTGTTAATGGGTTTAAAACAAAAATCGCTAAGGATACAAAAAGAGAAAAGCCTATAAGAGTAAAAAGAGGGAAATCATTCGAAGATCATTTTAATTATTATTTGCCGGCCGGCTACTTCGTTGATGCTTTGCCGCGGGGTACAACGATCGACACCGAATTTGGGAGTATCTCGATAGAGACCAGGATCACTGAACAGGATGGGATGCAGAAGATACAGGTTATAAGAAACCTGAGATTAAATGATGGCGAATGGGCTCCGGAGAAATTTGAAGATTTTCGAAAATTTATCAACCAGGTACATCACCTAAGTAATCAAAAGGCTGTTATCGCCCCATTAAATAAAGTTTAAAATGTCCAGTAAAATTATCTTAACCAGTGCGCTTTTTCTTATTGTATTTCAGCTTCAAGGACAGAATTATAAGTTTGGAAAAGTCTCAAAGGAGGAAGTGCTTCAGAAAGAACATCCTATCCAGAAGGAAGCCGATGCCGCCATCCTGTATAGAAATGAAAAGGTGCACTACACCTTTGATAAAAATAATGGTTTCAGCCTTATCAAAGAGGTCCATGAACGAGTTAAGATCTATAATAAAGAGGGTTTTGGCTGGGCGACCAAGCACATACGCCAGTACATAGGTAATGATGACCAGGAGAAACTTTGGCAATTAAAGGGAGTTACCTATAATCTTGTAGATGGAAAACTGGAGGAGGAAAAACTAAAAGATGATGAGATTTTCGACGAGGAAAGTTCTAAAAACTGGATGGTCACTACATTCACCATGCCTGCGGTTAAGGAAGGGAGTGTAATAGAATATGTTTACGAAATAAAATCTCCATTTCTGGGAGCTATAGGCAAAACTCCCATACAATTTACGATCCCGGTAGACAGGTTGGAGCTTGATGTAGAGATCCCTGAATATTTTTATTTCAGTAAATATCAGAATTTAAGGTCATCCCTTATAGTAGAGGTCGAAGAGCATAGGAGAAGTGAAAAACATTCTTATATGAGTATCGAAAGACAATCCAGTTCGGGATTTAGTTCGGTATCTCATTCAAGGAAAAATAATGTGCTGGAATATATGAATAATGAGTACAATGTAAATATGGATAATATTCCGGCTTTAAAGGTGGAAGCTCACGTTGACCATTTGTATAATTATGCGGCATTTTTAGACTGGGAACTTCAGTACACTAAATTTCCTAACTCACCGGTAAAGAACTACTCATTAACCTGGGAGGGCGTCGCAAAATCCATATATAAAGATCTGGGAGTTGATACTCAGTTGAACAGAGACAATTATTATGATGAAGATCTGGATGCACTATTAATGGGACTGTCTGATCCCATGATGAAAGCTGAAAAGATCTTTAATTATGTAAAGAAGAAGGTAAAATGGAACGAGTATTTTGGGTTTCTTCCAGATAATGGATTAAAGAAAGCTTACCGGGAAGGATCTGGGAACATAGGTGATATCAATTTACTTCTAATTTCCATGATGCAATATGCAAAATTAAATGCGCATCCTGTGTTAGTGAGTACACCTTCTAATGGGGTGCCGGTATTTCCTACCCGCGACGGATTTAATTATCTTATTGCAGCGTTGCAGATCGGGGACCAGATCATCCTGTTCGATGCTTCAGATGCTGCGGCAGGCCCGGGTGAATTGCCTAAAAGAGCCAGAAACTGGCAGGGGAGACTGATCATAGACGGAGAAAACTCAACCTGGATAAATTTAATGCCTGCATATCAATCTGTGACCACCCTGCGCATGAATCTTAAGTTGCAGGAGGACGAAGTTATAGGCTTGAATCAAAAAGTCTATAGTGGATTATTTGCCAAAGAATTCAGATCTGAATATACCGGGCCGGAAGATACAAGAATTCAGAAAAGGCTGGGAGAAATTTCCAATGCCGAAATTAGCGACTATACTACCAAGGATATACAGGAATTAGGATCTGAAATTACCGAGAGCTTTAATTTTATCCTCCCCGGCGGTCTGGAGAAAATTGGGGACAAAGCTTATTTTAAGCCTCTTTTATTTGAAGGAATTTATGAAAATCCTTTTAAGGACGATAATAGGATATATCCTGTATTTTATGATTTTCCGGAATTAAGAACTTACTCTATCAATATTATGATACCTGATGGATATCGTATAGTATCTCTTCCAGAAAGTATTGTAGCAAAGCTTGGAGAGGCAGATGGAGAATTTAAATTTATTGTAAACGGGACCGGGAATGTGATTAGACTTTCATCTGTTATCAGTATCAAAAAACCGGTATTTTTAGCTGAAGAATATGATTTCCTTAAAAAGTTTTACGCTAATATTATTAAAAAACACAGCGAAGCTATAGTTTTGGAGAAAACTCTGGAAGATGGAAATAGCGAACGCGCAGAAAGCGGTAGATAACTGGATAAAAGAACATGGTGTTCGTTACTTTAACGAACTTACCAATATGGCGCAATTAACCGAAGAGGTTGGTGAAGTAGCCAGGATCATAGCCCGACGCTATGGTGAGCAAAGTGAAAAGGAAAGCGATAAAGGTAAGGATCTTGGAGAGGAACTGGCAGACGTGGTTTTTGTTGTGCTTTGCCTGGCAAACCAAACCGGTGTTGATTTACAGGACGCCTTTGATCGAAAACTACATTTAAAAACCCGGCGCGATAAGGATAGACACAAGAATAACGAAAAGCTTAAATAATGCAGTTCAAATCTATAATTTCGCAAAGAGCTTTTTGGAAATCGGTTTTCTGGCTGGGACTTTCTTTCCTGATCCTGTACAATGTTATAACCATGCTTTTTGAGTATGGTGGATTTGCATTCGGTACTTTTTTTGAAGAGCGCACCGCAGACGGAAAGCTGATACGATTTTTGATCGGGCAATTTCTGGCGGCATTTCTTTATGGCTTTATTTTAGCTTTCGGACAGTTTCGCGGGAAGCAAAAGAAAGATTAAATTAGTGAAATCATTCTTTAATTCTCAAGATGAATTTATCCCTACATAACGATCTGTCAGAAGTGCAGGCAGATCTTACGATCACCGGCTCTAAAAGCGAATCTAACCGTTTGTTGATATTACAGGCTCTGTACCCGGAGATCTCTATAGAAAATCTATCTAATAGTGACGATACCGTAGTACTACAAAAGGCACTGGAAAAGGGCGATGGTGTTATAGATATTCATCATGCTGGTACCGCCATGCGATTTCTAACAGCATATTTTGCGTCAAAGGAAGGCTGCGAAATAGAGATCACCGGTAGTAAAAGAATGCAGGAGAGACCCGTTAGACTACTAGTTGATGCACTACAGCGTATGGGGGCCGATATACAATATAAAAACGAGGTAGGTTATCCACCTTTGATCATAAAAGGAAAGAAATTACATGCAGATTCAGTCAAGCTTCAGGCGAACATTAGTAGCCAGTATATTTCTGCTTTAATGCTAATAGCTCCATCCTTGCCTAACGGGCTTGAGATCATTCTTGAAGGTCAGGTAACTTCAACTCCATACATTTTAATGACTCTGGAGATCCTTCAGCAGGCTGGAATTACCGGAAATTTCGAGGACGATAGAATATATATTGAACCGGTTGATAAGGTTGATCCAGTAAATATTGCTGTAGAATCAGACTGGAGTTCAGCCTCCTATTTTTATAGTATCGCAGCAATTGCAAAAACTGCTGAAATCAAGCTATCATATTATAGAAAAGATAGCAGGCAGGGGGATTCGTGTCTCGCAGAGATCTACAAGCATTTTGGAGTGCAGACAGAATTTCAGGAAAACACTATCATTTTAAAGAAGGAAAAGTCAAAGATTTCATTTCGAATTTATGAGAATCTAAGAAACTCTCCCGATATTGCCCAAACCATCGCAGTGACCTGCCTTGCTCTTGGTGTTGAGTGTAAGCTGGATGGATTACATACTTTAAAGATCAAAGAAACAGATAGGTTACAGGCCCTCAAAAATGAAATGGAGAAATTTGGAGGTACTGTTAAGATCACAGATGATTGTCTTAAACTCCTTCCGTCAGGACAAAATTTAAAGAAAGATGTGTTCATAGATACCTATAATGACCACCGAATGGCCATGGCCTTTGCACCTCTTGCGCTTAAGGTACCCTTTACCATCAAAGACGCCGGGGTTGTATCAAAATCTTACCCGGATTTCTGGAAAGATCTCAAAAAACTAGGTTTCCACGCACGATAAATTATTTAATTTCCAAATAAACCATCATTTACTTGACAACCCCTATGTTGAGATTGTATATTTGCAGCCTTTAAAACAGGAACAACTATGGGAATGAAACTTTCTAATTTCAATTTTGAACTGCCTAAGGAACTTTTGGCCGAATATCCATCTGAAAATCGAGATGAAGCCAGGCTGATGGTGCTAAACCGAAAGGAGCAGACGATTGAACATAAAAAATTCAAGGATATCATCGATTATTTTGATCCTCAGGATGTGATGGTTCTTAATAATACCAAGGTATTTCCGGCAAGACTTTATGGTAATAAAGAGAAGACAGGTGCCAGAATTGAAGTTTTTCTATTGAGAGAGTTAAACCCTGAAACTAAACTATGGGATGTTCTTGTTGATCCGGCACGGAAAATTAGAATTGGTAATAAACTTTATTTCGGGGAAGACGAAAGTCTTGTTGCTGAGGTAATAGATAATACCACTTCTCGCGGTAGGACTTTGAGATTCTTGTATGACGGGTCTTATAGTGATTTCAGAATGAAATTAAAGGAGCTGGGGCAAACGCCACTGCCAAAATATATAAAAAGAGAGGTAGAACCTGAAGATGAGGAGCGTTACCAAACTATTTATGCCAAGAATGAAGGAGCTGTTGCAGCACCTACCGCTGGTTTACATTTTTCGAAGCATTTGCTGAAGAGACTGGAAATTAAAGGGGTGGATTTCGCTGAGGTAACCCTACATGTTGGTCTGGGAACTTTTAGTCCTGTTGAGGTGGAAGACCTATCCAAGCATAAGATGGATAGTGAAGAGGCTTTTATTGAAAAGGATGCTACCGAGGTCATTAATAAAGCTAAAAAGGAAAGAAGAAGAGTTTGTGCCGTTGGAACCACGGTGATGAGGGTGCTGGAAAGTGCTGTTTCCTCAGATCAAACCCTGAATGAGTTTGGTGGCTGGACCAACAAGTTCATTTTCCCTCCTTACGATTTCAATATTGCAAATTGTATGATCACCAATTTCCATACGCCAAAGTCTACCCTGCTTATGATGGTATCTGCTTTTGCCGGCCATGATTTTATGAAGAAAGCATACGAAGAAGCGGTTAAGGAAAAATACAGATTTTATACTTATGGAGACGCAATGCTGATCCTTTAATCAGCTTTAGTGATATTTAAAGGCCATAAACCGATCATCGGTTTATGGCCTTTTTTGTAAGTAATTGAATTTTAAAAGACTGAAGCATTCAGTTTTAACTTTGTAATTTAGCAGCGTGAAGGACAAGAAGAAAGATATACGGGCATTAACAAAAGAACAACTGCAGAAATTCTTTGTTTCTCAAGGCGATAAATCTTTTCGCGGAACCCAGGTATATGAATGGTTGTGGCACAAAGCAGCTCATTCTTTTGATGATATGACGAATATCTCGAAGGAAACCAGGCAAATGCTGAAGGATAACTTTGTGATAAACCATATTCGGGTAGACCGGATGCAGCGCAGTAGTGACGGTACCATCAAAAATGCTGTTAAACTTCATGATTCGCTCACCGTGGAATCTGTTTTGATTCCTACCAAAACCAGGACCACAGCATGTGTTTCTTCCCAGGTTGGCTGTAGCCTTGATTGTCAGTTCTGTGCTACGGCAAGATTGAAGCGTATGCGTAATTTAAATCCTGATGAGATTTACGACCAGGTAGTTGCCATAGATAACGAAAGCAGGCTTTATTTTGACCGGCCTTTGTCTAATATTGTTTTTATGGGAATGGGAGAGCCTTTGATGAATTATAATAACGTTATGAAGGCGGTGGAAAAGATCACCTCTCCCGAGGGTCTTGGAATGTCCCCAAAAAGAATCACGATATCCACGTCTGGAGTTCCTAAAATGATCAAAAAACTGGCAGATGATGAGACGAAGATTAAATTAGCGGTATCGCTTCATTCGGCAAGAAATGAGGTAAGAACTAAGATCATGCCTTTTAACGAAACCTTTCCATTAGAAGATCTTAGAGAAGCTCTGGAATATTGGTATTCTAAAACTAAAAGCAGGATTACTTATGAATATATAGTCTGGAAAGATATTAACGATACGCGTGAGGATGCCCAGGCTTTAGTAAAGTTTTGTAAATATGTTCCCTGTAAGGTGAATCTTATTGAATATAATCCTATAGATGACGGGAATTTTCAGCAGGCAACTTCTACTGCTACGAATATGTACCAGGATATGCTGGAAAGAAATGGTATCACGGTTACCGTAAGGCGTTCCAGAGGTAAAGATATCGATGCGGCCTGTGGCCAGTTAGCTAATAAATCTGCCTGATCTCCTTGCTGCCTTATAGAGCAAACCTTCGGTTTAAATATGTATATTTACGCCCTTTATGAAGGTTATTTCCCAAATAAAACTTCCGGTGGAGAAAGAGATGGAGCTTTTCGAGAAAAAGTTCTTCGAGTCCATGTCTTCTAAAGTTGCCCTCCTAAACAGGATCACTCATTATATAGTTAATCGCAAGGGTAAGCAGATGCGACCAATGTTCGTTTTCCTTGTTGCCAAAATGGTTTCAGACGGGAATGTGAACGAACGCACCTACCGAGGAGCTTCAGTTATAGAACTTATACATACAGCTACTCTGGTACATGATGATGTGGTAGATGATTCCAACCGGCGCCGAGGATTCTTTAGTATCAATGCGCTGTGGAAGAATAAGATCGCTGTTCTCGTAGGAGATTATCTTCTTTCCAAGGGGTTATTATTATCCATAGATCATAATGACTTTGACCTGCTAAAGATCATTTCGGTAGCGGTTAAAGAAATGAGTGAAGGCGAATTACTGCAAATAGAAAAAGCCAGAAGACTTGATATTACAGAGGAGGTCTATTATGAAATAATCAGGCAGAAAACGGCAACCCTTATTGCTGCATGTTGCAGTCTTGGAGCTGCTTCCGTTAAACCCGATAGCCAGGAGGTGTCCAACATGAGGAAGTTTGGTGAGCTTATTGGAATGGCTTTTCAAATAAAAGATGACCTGTTCGATTATGGTACTGAAAAGATAGGAAAGCCTACAGGTATTGATATTAAGGAACAAAAGATGACGCTGCCCCTTATTTATACTTTGAATAATGTGTCTAAAAAGGACAAGGACTGGCTGATCAATTCAGTGAAAAATCATAATAAAGATCGCGGTAGGGTAAAGGAAGTAATTCAATTCGTGCGCGATAATGGCGGATTGGATTATGCCGTGAAGAAAATGAAACAATTTCAAAGGGATGCTTTGCTTATCCTGGAAGATTATCCCGCCTCTGAATACCGGGATAGTCTTGAGTTGATGGTTAATTACGTTATTGAACGAAAAAAATAAAAAAAGCGAAGATCAACTTCGCTTTTGATTAGATCTTTTGGATCAAACAGTATCATCTGTTGCTTCTTCGCCATTTACATCATCAGTTTCCTGAATTTCTTCTTCGATCTCTTCCTCGACCTTTTTAGCTCCCTTTTTGATCTTTTCACCTGCTTTTTTTGCACCGGCCTCGATGTCTTCTCCAATGGCTTTTGCCGCCTCCTCGGTTTTTTCCTGGGTAGTTTCACGACACGAGTGTAAACTAAGGCTGAATATCGCAGTTACAATTAACAATCCTAATTTCTTCATGTTTTAAAATTTTAGAATTAAATTAAATAAAAAAAGCCATTCAAAATGAATGGCTTTAATTTTATTAAGAAAGAAAATGATTACATATCATCATCTCCGTTCATATCGTCAGTTCCTTCTACTTCTTCTTCCATTTCAGTTTCTGCATTCTCAGCAGCAGCTTCGATTTCTTGTCCAGCTTCTTCAGTAGACTCCTCGATGTCGTTACCCATTTCTTCTACGGCATCTTCGGTTTTTTCTTCAGTAGTTTCTCTACAAGAATAGATTGAAAGAGACATTGTTGCAACAGCAAATAGTAAGAATAATTTTTTCATTGTTAAAATGTTTAATTAGTTGAAGACACAAAGTTAAACAAATTTTAATTATGCAAAAGGACTCTTTTCACTTAAATATTTCCAATATCTCTTGGGGACATGTTGCACGTGAAGCCGCATATTTACTCGACTTTTGATGTTTGTAGAATCAAAATATTCTTTCCATAATTTCTGAAAATAGATTTCACCGGGGTCAAAATATTCCAGATTTCCGCCGGAAATACCGATATCTTCAGGTAATTCCATCGACACATATTCGGTTTTATACAGGTCGTAATAAAGGCCTATTTTCCGTCGAATATCGTAAATCAACCATTTTTGGTCTGCATACCGACTTTTGAAATGTTTCAAAATGATAGGTAATACATTGAAATCGGGTTCTATGATGGCAAAATAGATATCATCCTTTGTTAACCTGAATCTAACGAAGGCTTCCATACGATGTTTTTCCCTGCCTACCTGTTTGGCGATATTCGAAATGTAAAGGACAGAAGGGTGAGAATAATCTGTGTCCACCTTTTCTTTAGTAGAAAAAATATACCTGATCATGTCATATAGTTTCATCTCGATTCCTTGAGCTTCGCTAAGAAATGCCCATTTAACCCTGGTCATGGTATTGGTGGAAACCTTAGCCTTCAAACCTTTTAAAACCCTTAACGCTTTTTGCTCGTCTGATATGACAATCTGCGTTTCACTAAATAGCTGATGCTGGTCTTCACCTGCCGGAACGATCTCCACAACTTGCAGTTTCTGTTCATATCCTGTAAAGATGCAGGTGAGAAACCCCTGGAAACTTCCATCGTATTTAAGAACTGTACCGGTCATTAGAATAAACTTAATTGTGGACTAAGATCTTTTCTGAATTTGCTATGAGATGTTTTTAAAATGAGTTGTTTTAAATGATCACTCGATAAATCGCGAAGCTCTTTCTCCCTGGAGTTGCAGGTGATAAAAAACTTTGCCCGGTTCATGGAAATGCCGATCTTTTGGAGATGATCCCAGTTTAATTTTCTAAATTTCCTGGCCTGCACGATTTTGTTAGCAGATTTTAATCCTATACCGGGAACTCTTAATAATTGCTGTTTTTCTATCCGGTTAACATCCATCGGGAATAGGTGCCTGTTGCGCAGTGCCCAGCTTAATTTGGGATCTATCTCCATATCCAGGTGCATATTCTCTTCATTAAGTAATTCACGGATATCAAAACCATAGAATCGCATTAGCCAATCTGTCTGATACAAACGGTTTTCCCTAAGCATGGGAACCTGGGTTCCAATAGCCGGCAGCCTGGGATCTGTGCTAATGGGCACGTATCCCGAATAATAGACCCTTTTCATATTATAATTTTTATAAAAGAAAGCCGAAGAATACATGATATCACGGTCACTTTCACCGGTAGCGCCAACGATCATTTGAGTGCTTTGACCTGCGGGAGCATACCTGGGCGTGCTTTTAATTATTTTTGATTCTGCTTTGTATTGAATGATCTCATTTTTTACCTTTTCCATAGGCTTCATAAAATCTTCATGTTTCTTGTCTGGGGCAAGAAGTTTGAGGCCAGATTTGGTTGGGATTTCAATATTTACGCTAAGTCGGTCTGCATATAATCCTGCTTCACGCATGAGCTCATCGCTGGCTCCCGGAATGCTTTTTAGGTGAATATAACCATTGAAATTTTCTTCCAGCCGGAGTTTTTTTGCAACACTTATCAATCGCTCCATGGTATGATCGGGACTTTTAAAAATTCCCGAGCTAAGAAAAAGTCCTTCTATATAATTGCGGCGATAAAAACTTATGGTTAGGTCTACAACTTCCTGAACCTTGAAGGCTGCTCTCTTAATATCATTGCTTTTTCTGGTCACACAGTAGGCACAATCAAAAATACAGTGATTGGTAAGCAGAATCTTAAGTAAAGAGACACAGCGACCATCCTGGGTATAGGAATGGCATATACCCATCCCACTGGAATCTCCCAGACCTTTTTTAGTGTTTGTTCTCTTGCTACCACTACTCGAGCAGGAAACATCGTATTTAGCGGCATCTGCAAGAATATTGAGTTTTTCTTTAATTCGATCGAAATCCATAAAATTGGAATTTTTCCAAAAATAGGAATAATTCCAATAATGTGGTGCTAATTTTGAGTATAGTATTGACTCTTTTTGTCCGAAAAAGAACTCATTCCACTTGAATGGATTTCTTTTCTGGATAAGTATCCGGATCTTCACCAGCCAGACGTGCGAAGTTTCTATAAGCCCGGTCAACATTCTCTTTAGGAGTGGTCTGAAATTCTTTATTAGTAACTTCATATTTTTCCTGAAGTTGTTCTAACTCAACATGAAGCTTTTGTTGTATTTCCGTGTAGGCAGGATCATCGTAGAGGTTTTTTTCTTCTCTTGGATCTTTTTGTAGATCATATAGTTCCCATGTGTC
>JBFGDP010000057.1:0-11490 GCA_041580575.1 Christiangramia sp. | reverse complement strand
CGGAAGCAAAGTGGTTTTACACCGGCCGAGCAGGAAGTTGTTTTTCTAACCCTGAGTATAAACAATGGCTGTGATTATTGCACGGCTGCGCATAGTTTTATTGCAGACAATATGTCTAAAACTCCGGAAGAGGTTACCAATGCCATTAGGGAAGGTAAAGAGATACCAGATGCGAAAATGAAGGCACTATCTGAGTTTACAAAAATAATGAATGAAAGCAGGGGAAATCCAACTCCCGAACAAGCGAAGAATTTCCTTGATGCCGGTTATAAAGAGATCCATATTCTTGGGATCATTCTGGCACAATCTGTAAAGACCATCAGTAATTATTCAAATCATATTTTCCATACCGAAATTGATGAAGCTTTTGCAGGTAGAAAACTTGAAAAGGCTTAAAAATTCCAAGTATAGTAGAAAAGGGCTGGGAATGATTTTTTTTTCAGTCCCTTTTTTCATGTATTAATTTGAGTTATAACCTTTAAAACAGCTTGTTAACATTATAAATAAAAGAAGAAATCATTTATGAAATTATTAGACACCTATAAATTAGGAACCCTGGAACTGGAAAACCGAATAATCATGGCACCGCTTACCAGGGCAAGAGCTACAGATAATATTCCAAACGATCTTATGCTAGAGTATTACGTTCAACGATCTGGAGCGGGATTAATTATTTCTGAAGGTACAGCACCATCAGCTAATGGACTGGGCTACGCCAGGATTCCGGGAATTTACACCACAAAGCAACTTGAAGGCTGGAAAAAAATTGTGGATGCTGTTCATAATAACGGCTCGAAGATATTTCTTCAAATCATGCATACCGGCCGGGTCTCTCATGAATATAATATGGAAAAGGATGCCAGGATCATCGCACCTTCGGCAGTAGCCCTGGATGGAGAAATGTATACAGACCAGCATGGTCCGCAGCCTTACCCGGTACCCGAAGTCATGAACCTTGAAGATATCAGGCAGGCCCAGCAGGAGTTCTTAAACGCCGCTAAAAACGCGATCAAAGTTGGTTTTGATGGAGTAGAGATACATTCGGCCAATGGATATCTTGCCGATCAGTTTCTGAATACGGCTACAAATAAACGTGATGACGAATACGGAGGTAGTATTGAAAACCGAAGCCGTTTCACTCTGGAGATTGCCGAGATGATCTCTGCCGAAATTGGAAAGGAGAGAACGGGGATAAGATTATCGCCTTTCAGCACTTTCAACGGGACTGAGGTTTTTGACGAAATGGAAAAGCAGTTCCTTTATTTAACCGATAAACTTAACGATCTGGGATTAACCTATATTCATCTGGTAGATAATTCTACCCTGGGATCACCAGAAGTTCAAACCGATCTACCGAAAAAGATCAGGGAGAGATTTGATGGCACTTTAATGCTGAATGGTGGTTTCTCAAAGGAAAGAGCAGAGAAAACTATCCAGGAAGATACTGCAGATCTAATTTCTTTTGGAAGGTCATTTATAGCTAATCCAGATCTGGTTTATAGATTTGATAATAATATTGAACTGAATGAGCCGGATTATGACACCTTCTATACTCCCGGAAAGAAAGGTTATACAGACTATGCTTTCGCAGAAAAAGTGGAACCAGTAGTGTAGATCCTAAAATAATTGGGTTTTGAATCTTGTATGAGAAAACTAATTTTGAAAGCCGACCGATTGGCCGGCTTTCTTCTTATTAAATATTTTAATGTGCAACCGGTGAATTATTTCAAATTACCGTAATGTCTAATCGATCACAATGATACCGCTTAGGAATAACACTTCCACCAATTCATTATCCTCATATTTTTCTTCCAGGATAAGTCCGGTTCCCGGAGCATAATATTTCAGCTCATAAACGTCTTCTTCGAATGGATTGATATCCTTGGTAATCAATACATTTTCGAAAACGCCCAAAACGGTTTCAACCGTTTCATTTATCGCAATGACTTCGGCATAGTCCTCGGCTTCGCCTTCATACCATTCCTGGTAATAAACCTGTCCAACGAAGGGGTTGGCCGGTAGCCAGTATCCGGGTAGAGCTCCATCTATGCCAGCTTCCCATGAGCCTTCGGTATCAATAAAGTTGCCTTCGTCATCGAAGTTCATAGAAAGTTCTCCCATGTACCATAAATTACCGTCATCATCTTGTGCCAGCCAGTCATCAGTATCTTCTAGAATCACACCATCTTCGGTAACATAATCCCGCTGAATGATACTAATAATTCCCATAACGACTTTAGTTTCTGTTCGTCTTTCAATCAGGATCACCTCTGAGGGTTCTTCTGGTATCTCGCCATCCTCTAATTCAAAGCCTTTATACTCATAAATATAACCTTCAGCTGGGCCATAGTAGGGATTAGTAATGTTGGTGGGGTCTGAAAATACGGCCTCTTCAATATCGGGAAGTTCTTCTGGGATTTCACCCGGACCATCGTCATCCTCACAATTGAAAAATATATGCTCATATTCAACATTCTCATCCCCGTCAAAATTATCCTCAATATCTTCCCGACTCAGGCTTCCATTTATTTCAATTTCTACTTCTATGGAATATACTCCTTCCCAGGAAAGTAAAGTGAGGGTATAATCAATATACTCCTCGTCATCATCAAAGATCGCGAGGTCTGGAAGTGCAACACAATAGGGGTCGGCAAAATATTCATTACTGCTATTCAAACCTGTTGTATTTATTTCTCCATCATACAATATATTATCACCAATAGAAATTTCAACGGCATATCTGGCCGGGAAATGCCTGCCGTTTTCATCACAATAATTGGCGAAAAAGCAATATTCTACAAGTGGTATAGCTTCCAGATCAAAGAAAAGGTAGCCATATTCATTCACGTCGCGATCGTCGTAACATAATACCGGTACATCTATATAGGGTTTGGTGCCGGCTCTAAGCTCTATTGCAATAGGAAGAGGATCACTGGAATATTTGGCCAGATCTCCACCCGTTTTTGGTGCCAGCCAGTTGAGATCACCAGATTCGTTATGAACAGAGAAATGTTCGAGAGAATAATCCCCCGGTGGCAATTCGAGTTCGGGAGAATACTTAGTAAATAGTTGTCCCGGTGCAAGATCTATGCGAAAAGGGGTTGCACTGCTGCCAATAATTTCAGAATCCCCTTGCATTAAGATAATTTCCACGTAAAAGGGGGCGTCTTCTGAGCAGGCTGGAATATCATCAATAGATTGTCTTTGTAAGCTTTGGCGGGTAAGGTCCTGAATGATCATATTGAAGGATAAGACAGTTGTTTCTTCCTGTAGAGGGGGAATTGTGTCGTCTTTGCTGCATGAGAAAAGCAAGAGTGCAGCCATGGCGAACCATATTGCACTTAATTTGATACGTTCCATTTTTAAGGTTTTAATTAAAAATCTGTTATTATTCCTATAAGATAAACCTGAGGAACTGGAGAAGTCAAGGTTAAGCTTAACTATAAATATCGGTGAAAGTGTAAGATTTTGAAACGGGGTAAAACCCCAATAAAATGGTTGTAACTTATATTATTTAGTGAACAAGGTAAATTTTACAAAATGGGAGATCACCTGAGTTTTTTGATTGTTCATTTCCCGGTGGCTTTAAAGATGGATCATAAAACCGGCCTCGAAACCGGTTGTATTATGACCACTGTTTGGAAGGGAAAGGTTGGCATTGGAATTATGTCTTATCGTAGAGCGCAGATCGATAGAAACATTGGTTATTCTATAAGAAAGACCAACTCCAATGGCATTAGAAAATGCAAACCCATCTTTTAGTCGATTTGTTAGCTGTTCAGAATACATAGGACCGCTACATCCAATAATGTACGAACTAAAATTTTCTATTATTTGTAATCTTATCCTTGCTCCTATATTAACTACATATTCCTGAAATGATAACTCCTCTGCAGTTTTATTGGTGTTTAAATATTGAAAATTTGAATAGAATATTCCCGATTCAAAATCCAGCTCATAGCTTAAATTCTTCTTTTTAGACAGGAGATAATTCACCTGTAGTTTATAGAATTCATTGTTGTATATGTATTTTGGATTGTTAAAAGGAGCTAAATTCTGGGAAGCTAAACCATAATTCATGCCCATCGAAAATCTATTGATTTTTTCTTTTTCCTGACAATAGGATATTTTAATGAGAAAAATATGCAGGAGAAGAATTAAATAGAATTTCATGTAATCAGATAATTATGAAGATTAAGGTTACTGAGATAGGTTGAAGCCTCGTGTATTATTAATCACAACAGGAAATTTAAATAATATACTCCAAATGAACTTCACTTTTTAAATTATGCAGAGAAATCATGTGAATGTTTATTAAATAAATATGGCTACAAGATCTATTGTCTAGATTCAAAATTTTGAATATGAGTAGACTATGAGAATTTCTCTATGAATTAGTTTTATAATTATGTACTTTAATAATGCAATATTTTAAAATTCAAGTTATGTTTATCAGGAAAAATACCCGGTTATACTTTCATTTTTAGTGATTTTTGCTTTTGCGTCATTCAATATCAATGCTCAGGAAGTTAAAGAGGTTAAAATGGTAAAGACAGAAAGGGCTTCAACAGACAGAGTTTCTACTTTTGATAAGGTCATAGCAGATTTAAAGAAGAGTAATAAGAAAGCAGCCGCACAGGCAATGAGCTGGCAAAAATCCAGAAACTTTAAACTTAACAGCGAAGGGAATTTCATACCCTATACTCCGGTTAGAAAAGGCGGTAATCAATCAGTTGACGGGAATTTAGCTGCTTCTCCAACTAATTGTGCAAAAATTAAATGTCCCGAAGTTTTTTCTCCAGATGTGGTTTGTTGGGAATGTCACTGATACTTTTCCGGCAATTTACCAATCCCAACGCTTCGGGGAATTTCGACTTTTAAAGTATAAAAAGGTATTAAATAAAAAAAGCTCCAGATTTCTCTGAAGCTTTTCTTTTGTGCGGGCGAGAGGACTCGAACCTCCACACCTCACGGCACTAGATCCTAAGTCTAGCGTGTCTACCAATTCCACCACGCCCGCATTTAAAGTTTCACAACACTTAGGACTCGTTGTGATCCCTGCTTAATTACCTAAGCGGGTGCAAATATAAATATACTTTTTAAATATCAAATAGTGATAGCAGAAAATATTGAAAAATTTTGATTTAAAATTTAATCGATTTTGAGCTTTGTTTTCAAGGTGTTGATATTCAGTAATTCCTGTTAGGAAAATTTTCAGTGAAATTTTTTAAAATTTAGCTTAGGCTTATGAAAAGTGGGCAGGATTGGATTACAGTATCCAATCTTATCTTATTAACTTTACCCAAACTTGAAATTAAATTCATGGATTCAATAAAAGAATATTTAGAGAAAAATAAAGACAGGTTTCTAAATGAGCTGGTTGAGCTTTTGAAGATACCTTCAATTTCAGCCGATCCTGCTTATAAAGGAGATATGCTAAAAGCAGCCGATGCGGTAAAAGCGAGACTTTTGGAAGCTGGTTGTGATCTTGCCGAGGTTTCTCCTACTCCTGGTCATCCTGTGGTATATGCTGAAAAGATCATCGATGAGAATTTACCCACGGTACTGGTCTATGGCCATTATGATGTGCAGCCACCAGATCCTTTAGATCTTTGGGATTCGCCACCATTTGAACCGGTAATAAAAAAAACAAAAATACATCCGGAAGGTGCAATATTTGCGCGTGGTTCCTGTGACGATAAGGGGCAAATGTATATGCACGTAAAGGCTATGGAATATATGACGAAGAATGATGAATTGCCATGTAATGTGAAATTCATGATAGAAGGAGAGGAAGAAGTTGGAAGTGAACACCTGGAATGGTTTATTCAAAAGAATAAGGAAAAGCTGCAAAATGATGTCATCCTTATTTCAGATACCGGAATGATCTCTAAGGATACTCCCTCAATTACCACCGGCCTCCGCGGACTTTCCTATGTAGAAGTTGAAGTAACCGGGGCAAACCGTGACCTGCACTCTGGACTATATGGCGGTGCCGTAGCTAATCCATTGAATATATTAAGCAAAATGATTGCCTCACTAACAGATGAGAACAACCATATAACAATTCCGGGATTTTATGATCATGTCGAAAACCTCAGCGATGAAGAGAGGTCCAAAATGGCCGAGGCTCCTTTCAGTATCGAAGAATATAAAGAAAAGCTGGATATAAAGGATGTACATGGTGAGGAGGGGTATTCAACCCTGGAAAGAGGTTCCATAAGACCCACCCTGGACGTTAATGGTATGTGGGGAGGTTATATTGGCGAAGGTGCCAAGACTGTGCTTCCATCTAAGGCTTATGCCAAGATCTCCATGCGGCTGGTTCCGAATCAGGATCATAAAGAGATAACCGAATTATTTAAAAAGCATTTTGAAAGTATAGCTCCAGATAGTGTGAAGGTAAAGGTGAAACCGCATCATGGAGGTTACCCTTATGTCACTCCCATTGATACTATAGGCTATAAAGCTGCCAGTGCTGCTTATGAAGAAACTTTTGGGAAAACACCTATTCCACAGAGAAGCGGGGGAAGTATCCCCATTGTTTCACTGTTCGAAAAGGAGCTGAAGAGCAAGATCATCCTGATGGGATTCGGTCTGGATACAGATGCAATACATTCCCCAAATGAACATTTTGGGATCTGGAATTATTTTAAAGGGATCGAGACGATACCATGGTTCTACAAACATTTTACTGAAATGAGTAAGAAGTAGAAGCTGAAACTAGTTCAGCTTGACGGTTAATCAAATTGAATACGTCACCCTGAATTTATTTCAGGGTCTTTGAAAAAGAGAAATTGAAATCCTCGAAGTTTATGAGCCAGCTTAAAAATTATTTTAAAGAATAGTGCGGTCATCCTGAATTTTTTTGAGAGTCATTTCAACCAGAGGGAGAAATCTCATTTAAGGAATAGATGTCTCTGTCGTTCCACTCCATCGAAAAGCCATGATAATATAATTAACACTTATAAATACAGGGGAATCAGATTTATTAAAAATTGATTCCCTGTTTTGCTATCTTAGCACCTCAAATTTTTTTAAAAACATGAAAAGAATATTTAGTACTTGTTTGTTGGCTTCCGCATTGACTTTTATTGCCTGTGATCAGGATAAAAAAGATCAGGAAACAGAGCAGACAAAAAAAACTCAGACAGATGATTTTGACTATAAGGTAGACGAATTTGCAGATATTAAGGTTCTACGTTATCAGATTCCTGGCTGGGAAAATCTTAGTTTGAAAGAGCAAAAACTGGTTTATTATTTAACGCAGGCAGGTCTTGCCGGGCGTGATATTATCTGGGATCAGAATTACCGTCATAATCTTAAAATTCGTGAAGCTTTAGAAAGTATCTATGCGACTTATGGGGGCGATACATCTTCTGAAGACTGGAAAGCCTTCGAAACTTACCTGAAAAGAGTTTGGTTTAGCAATGGTATTCATCATCACTATTCCAATGCAAAATTGCAACCCGGGTTTAGTAAAGAATATTTTGACACTTTACTTAAGGAAACCAATACCGATCTTACCGGTGAAGCTTATGAGGTAATTTTCAATGATAAGGATTCAAAAAAAGTAAATTTGAATGAGGCAGAAGGGCTTATTGAAGGTTCTGCGGTAAATATGTATGGTGAGGGAATTACGGCAAAAGATGTGGAGGCATTCTACGCAAAGAAGAAATCTCCGAATCCTGAAAAACCCCTGGCTTTTGGAATTAATACCAAACTGGTAAAGGAGAATGGTCAAGTGGTGGAGAAAGTCTATAAAAGTGGCGGACTCTATGGAGCTGCCATAGACGAAATCGTAATGTGGCTGGAGAAAGCGAAGGCAGTCGCTGAAAATGAAAAACAGGCCAACGCACTTGGACTATTGATCAATTATTATAAGACCGGTGATCTGCAAACCTGGGATGATTATAATGTTGCCTGGGTAGAAGCGACTGAAGGCAATATCGATTATATCAATTCCTTTATCGAGGTATATAACGATCCTATGGGCTATACCGGTTCTTATGAAAGCATTGTGCAGATCAAGGATTTTGATATGTCTAAGAAAATGAGCGTTCTGGAAAAGGATGTGCAGTGGTTTGAAGATAACTCTCCAATAATGGACGAGCATAAGAAAGATTCTGTAGTAGGGGTAACCTATAAAACGGTGATCGTAGCCGGTGAAGCTGGTGATGCTTCTCCTAGCACTCCAATCGGGGTGAACCTGCCAAACTCCAACTGGATCAGGAAAGCTCACGGAAGTAAATCGGTTTCCCTTGGTAATATCATCAATGCCTATGAAAGTGCCGGCGGAACAGATAAATTGAAGGAGTTTGCGCATGACGAGGAAGAGATTACTCTTTCTGAAAAATATGGTAACCAGGCAGATAAATTGCATACGGCACTACATGAAGTGGTAGGACATGCATCTGGACAGTTGAATCCTGGAGTGGGTGAAACTAAGGAAACTTTAAAGAGTTACGCTTCTACTTTGGAGGAAGGTCGTGCAGACCTTGTTGGTCTTTATTTTTTAATGGATCCAAAATTGGAGGAACTTGGACTTACAGATGACCATGAAAAACTTGGGAAAGCCGCTTATAACGATTATATCCGTAACGGACTGGTAACTCAATTAGTGAGACTGGAGCTTGGAGACGATGTTGAAGAGGCTCATATGAGAAACCGCCAGTGGGTAAGCGCCTGGGTTTTTGAGAAAGGTAAGGAAGAAGGTGTGATCGAGAAAGTGGAAAAAGACGGAAAGACTTACTACGATATCAAAGATTACGCAAAGCTTCGTGAGCTTTTTGGTGAGTTATTAAAGGAAACCCAAAGAATTAAATCTGAAGGTGATTATGAGGCTGCGAAAAACCTGGTAGAGAACTACGGAGTAAAAGTTGACCAGAAGTTGCATAAAGAAGTACTCGACCGAAACGCAAAATTCAAATCGGCGCCATACAGCGGATTTGTAAATCCGGTTCTGGTTCCTGAGATGGATGAGAATGGAGAGATCACGGCAATTAAAGTGACCCAGCCAGAATCATTTGAAAAGCAAATGATGGATTACTCTAAGAACTATAGCTTCTTAACTGAAAAGAAAGAAGCGAAAAAAGAAGAAGCCGTTGAGGCAGCTGAAATGTAATATTTCATTCTTCTGAAATATAAAAGCCCGGCAATTGCCGGGCTTTTTGTTTTTAAGTCATTACGAGATGTAGTGGAAGTCTCTTTTGAGAAGCTGAAACAAGTTCAGCTTGACGTTCTGATGAAAATTTACATTTTAAATATTATGTCATCCTGAACTCGTTTCAGGATCTCTTTTGATTGTCATTTCGACCAATGGGAGAAATCTTTATTGAAGAGATTTCTCATCCGCTTCGCTTCTTCGAAATGACACGCCAGACTTTAATGATTTATTCTGACTGGTAGTCTATGGATTTTTTTTGAGAAGCTGAAACAAGTTCAGCTTGACGATTTTTAAAATTGGTTTTTCTGCCTGCGTCATCCGGTCCCGAAGCATCGGTAGTTTCAGGATCTCCTTTGGATGTCATTTCGACCGCAGGGAGAGATCTATTGATTAGAGATTTCTCATTCACTTCACTTCTTCGAAATGACAGAAAGTGATTTTACTTAAAATCTGTCTTTAAATAAAGCCTTTCCACTTTTTCCCTGGCCCAGGGTGTTCTTCTTAAGAATTTAAGACTGGATTTTATCGTAGGATTACTTTTAAAGCAATTGATATTGATGCGATCGGCAAGGCCATCCCAACCGTAATGAGCATGTAGCTTTTCCATAATGGTAGCAAGCTTTACTCCGTGAAGCGGATTATTTGGTTGCTCGTTCTTATTAATGTTTTCACTCATTTTGATGTATTTGTCATTTCGATCCCGATTTACCGGGATTAGCAATCTCATTTGAGAAGCTGAAACGAGTTCAGCTTGACGTTAATTGACGAAAAATTCTCCGCCAGCGTCATCCTGAACTTGTTTCAGGATCTTTCAATTCTCAATCGAAACTATACTTTCTTAACAAATCTAGTAAGGATCACGATCTGCTGTCCTTCTACCTTACCTTCTATCTGTTCAGGATTATCATGAACCAGGGAAACACGTCTAACGGCAGTTCCTCTTTTTGCGGTTAAACTAGAACCTTTTACGTTGAGGTCTTTAGTTAGAACAACGGTATCTCCGGCCTCGATCACAGCTCCATTACTATCCTTATGAACTATGGTTTTCTCAGGTTTTTGTTCCTGGATGCCAGCTTTGGCCCAAGTCTTAACCTCATCTTCCATATACATCATATCCAGAAGGTCCTGAGGGCAGCCTTCGGCTTTCAACCTGTTCAGCATTCTCCAGGCCACCACCTGAACCGCCGGGATCGTACTCCACATGCTGTCATTCAAACAGCGCCAGTGGTTTGGCTCTACTTTTTCAGGGTCTTCGATTTGGGTATCACAAATATCACAAATAAGAATACTGTCTACCACTACTTCCTCAGGGGAATGAGGAATTTTATAGACAATCAGATTTTCAATATTTCCGCATAATTCACAGGATGAATCGCTGCGTTGTCTCAAGCTTTGTTCCAGGGTCATTTTAACTGAATTTGGCTGCAAAGATAGTTTAAGTCAAAGTTCCTCTCCTCGCTTTAATTATTTATATTTCCTGGAGTCCGCCTCAAAAGTACTTATGTCGTCAGGCTGTTCAGAACCTATTCTCCGAAAAAGGAATTATTAAATAAGTCGTAACCGAAATGTGAAATCTAACTTTTTGATTGAATATAATCCATTACCCTTTTCTCAAGAATGGGCAAAGTCACTACCCCTTCCTCCAGGATTACTTCATGAAATTTCCTGATATCGAAATCGGTTCCTAAAGCCTCTTCTGCCTTTTTCCGCAATTCACGGATCTTTAATTCCCCGATTTTATATGAGACAGCCTGTCCCGGCCAGGAAATATAACGGTCTACTTCTGTATTAATCTCGTGAATGGAAAGCGCAGTATTATTTTTCATAAAATCAACAGCCTGGTCTCTTGTCCAGCCTTTTGCATGGATCCCGGTATCGACCACCAGTCGGCAGGCACGCCATTGTTCGTAAGTAAGTTTTCCAAAGACCTCGTAAGGATTGCGGTAAATTCCCATTTCTTCCGCCAGAAATTCAGAGTATAATCCCCAACCTTCGCCAAAAGCGGAGATATAAAACCTCCTCCTGAATTCAGGGATCTCATCTCCAAGTTCATTGTTCAAGGAGATCTGTAAATGATGCCCTGGCACGGCTTCGTGCGCTGTTAACGAGGGTAAAACATATTTTGGTCTACTCGGCAGGTCGTACGTGTTTACCCAGTAATATCCCGGTTGAGTTTCATCTGAAGCTCCAATATATCTTCCGGTGGTGTACTTCGGAGCGATTGCCGCAGGTACTTCTGCAACACCATAAGGTTTTCTTGGTAGTTTGGTGAAATACGCAGGTAACTTCGAGTCGATACGTTTAGCAATATCCCTGGCGAACAT
>JBFGDP010000056.1:0-11594 GCA_041580575.1 Christiangramia sp. | reverse complement strand
TTCTCTTCGCATGCCCCAGTCTCAGTACTTTCAGTGAACTTCCCGCCTTGCTCTCAAAGCGGCTGCAAATATACAACCCCTTTTTTCTTTCCACCAAACTAAAATCAATAAATTTTAATTTAATTTTTTTGAAAGCCTAATCAGCCCGAAATCCCCGTCAATACTACTCTCAATGAACTTTCGCCTTGCTCCCAAAGCGGCTGCAAATATACACCTGAATTTTGATTACACAACAGTTTATTTAAACTTTGATCATTTTTGTATTAATCCTACTTTTTTAATCAAAACACAGCGAATTCAGCAGCAACAAGCAGGTATTTCCTATTAATAAAAAGGGGAAAGAGATTTTAGCAAATGAATTCAGTAATTGCCAGGATGAATAATTACAGAAAAAGATCCCAAACCAGGCCAAATCGGACTAAAAAATCGGTAAACGGATAGCCCGGAGCGGAGAAATTGTTATTCCCGTCTACGAGGTCATTCAAGTGTTGTAGCTTAAAAAAGATTCTAGCCTTATCTACTTTGGCGTTGAAAAAGAAGTCCACTACCGGAAAACCTCCCAGTTCCTGAGTATTCTGCACATAAAATTCTGCCAGGACAGAGTCATAGGCATTCATATTATAGGCAGTAAAATACTTCAGGGTAAAACCAGTTTGTAAATACAGGGCATTATCAAACCAATAGTCCTTATAATATACCGAGTTCCTGGTAGTAAATTCAGGAACATTTAAAACCCCCGCCCCATCAAGAACATTTTGATACATTATCGTATTATACGAACCAAACAAGCCCAGATCAAATTCCTTTTCAGCCTTTAACTTTAAATATCTAACCTGGCTCCCTGACTGGAATGGTTTAACCGCCCCTTCATCATCCAGACTGAAATAGGTGTAGTTTTCAATTTGAGATAAGGCAGCGTACAGATCAAAGAATTTCTTAGAGTTAACATCAACGAATAATCTTTGTGCGACTTCATTATCAAAGTTATTCTGCCAGTTATAGTTTATATAGTCACTTTGATATAAAAGAAAATTAAAATTTGGTGCGGCACTGTGCTGGTTAATCCCAAAAACCACCTGATTTTCTCTGTCATAAGAATAGGCTGCAGTAGCTTCAAGATAATTTCCGGTAAATTCATCAGCCAGATTCAACCTTGCATCTGCAGCAACCTGAAAACCTCCCAGCTTTTTCGAATAGGACCCACCTACATGCAGAAGACTTCCGTTTAACCTATTACCGATGGTATCACCAGGCCTAATGTAGACAGAATTATATCCATAATCATAATTGGTATGACCAGCCTTAAAAGAGAAGTCCCCCGCCAGATTATTACTGAAATTTATCGAGGCTTCGTTAAATAAAACTTCTAACCGTGTTTCATCGTTTAACTGGGTCGCTTCAAAAGATTCGCCAAAGATCTCGTTTTCGGCAGATTCCTGTTTGAAAGCATATTTTTTATAACTAAAATCAAAAGTATGGCCTATAGAAAGGGAATTGATAGAATCTGCTACCCGGGTAAGCACATATTCCTGGTCGAGAAAAAACCTTTTTCCGAATAAGGTACTTTCAGCATTTTCAAAATTAACATCCAGAACAGAACGATCATCAAATTCCGGTTCTTTATCTATATACTGTCCAATTGCCTGCTCACTTAATCCGCCATTTTCTTCGTTCAAAAGATCCTGAGAAACAAAATGCCCCCTGGCATGGTATCGTTCATTATCTGAATCATAACTGAAGCCCAATCTCAAATTTCCTGTACTGGTGAGTATATGCTGATATTTCCCTAAAGCCCGGGTTCCTTTGTAGGCGATAAACATATTAAGATTCCGGGAAGTATTAATGGTAAAAAAAGCATCAAGCTGTTGCCCCTGCTCGGGAACTGTTTTGAAATACAATTCTGTCCATGGTGTAGGAACATGGTAATAATTAATATCCTCCACTTCCATAAAATTGAAATGCCTGGCGCGTGAGCCAAATTCAGGAAATGCTTTTCTATAATCAGTGATAAGGCTCAGGCTATTATAAGTTTGCCCCGAGTTTGAAAAAGGAAGTAATTCAAAATTATCTTTTCTCAGATAATTGAATTCATAGTCATCTATGATAGTAAGTGTGGTATCCAGATGAACGGTATCTTTTTGCAGCGAGATGATCTTATACATTTCGATTGGCGGCAAACTATCTTTATCGCCTTTTTTGAAAGTATTAGTTTCATCCTGCCTGTCTCTTTGATCATCACCCTCAACCGGAGGCCTTCCGGAAAGTTTTCTAGGTTCCTGACTAAAACCATGGATTGAGCTAAGCAGGATACACACTAAAAGTAATTTTTTCATAAGGGATCTAATTCACCACAAAAATATAATAATTCGGCTAATGCCACAGGTACTTTTAAAAAACAAAACCACCCGATGTTGGTGGTTTGTTTTATATACTTTACCTATAAATTTAATTTCAGAATTGCCGGACTATCCAGGTCGTAATGATATCCACGCCAATAGAATCCTTCCCCTTCAAAACGCCACACGATCTCTTTATTATTGGTTACTTCCCAGTACCCGGAAGTTCCTTCAGTAATCAGGGTGTTTCCATTAGGTAATCTATGCGCACCAGAGACCTTAGCTGAAAAAAGTTCTTCATGCTCATACCTCCAGAATACAACCGGCTCATTATTTACATCAGGGTTCAAATTAAAACTATCGGGCAATTCCAATTCAAATACCGTGGAATGTGGATCATTTTTAGGAATCCCATTGGAAAATACGAGAATCCTGTTAGTTGCTTCCACAAGGGTAGGATTGTGATTATGATAAAACAACCTGTTACCGGCGGTATTTTGATAAGCAAGCGGATTACCAAATCTATAGATCAAATCACCTCCTTTATTGAATTGGCCTCCACGTGAAGTTCTGGCCTGGTTGGTGGTCGTGCTATGGTCGATAACCCAAACCTCGCTAAAGAAATTTACACTTAGGTATATCACATCATTCACTTCGTCGTATTCCAAAGCGTTCGCGTGCATAATATCCCCATTATAGCTCCCCTCCTTTAAGTGATCTTTATAATTAATATCTATTTTACCAGGATTATCTGAGACTACGCCAAAATTATCAAGCACCTGATCCTGGTCCTGAATAAGGTGATCCCAGGAATTCCATTCCCAGACAATAGTATTATTCGAAGGATCTACCTCCAGGATCTTTTCAACAAATAACTCTTCATCACCCCCATTATAACCTACTGCAGAAAGATCGGCAGCTTTTTTTCTCTCCCAGGCTAAAAAAATAATATTACCATTTGGCAACATCTCTAGATCATGATGTGAAAGATTATCCTGGTCTGAATACTCAAAACCCCATAGAACCCTACCATCAGGATCTATGATGGCCATCCTGCCCCCATAACCACCAAATTCAAAAGCTGGATTTTCATCCAACAGTGCTACCAATAAATTACCATTTTCCAGAAGCACAGCATCGTTACCAATCCCTACGGGAACATGCCATTCTTTGAGGATTTTAGATTCTAATTTATCCATCAGGAACACCCTGTTACCACTGGCATCATTGACCAGAACAAGACCTTCCTGAATTTTTTCGGGTTCAAACAATGATACATTTCCCGCTTTTTCATCGGGGACAGACACCTCAATAACCTCAAATTCCTCAACAGGTCTTTCTACCTCGCGCTCCATCGAGTCTTCACTCGAACAGGATGTGATGACCAACAGCAAAGTAATTGCAGATATAAGCTTTTTCATAGGCAAAAAAAAAGATGGTTTGAAATAATCAAACCATCTTTAAATATAAAATTATTTTCTATTTAAAAAGAAACTTCAACGCTAGTACCGGCATCATACGCACCGTCTATAGTAGTTAAAACGTTTCCAGCATAGCTAATGGTAATAGAACCAAGATTTGGATAGGTTAAACCGTCACCAAAGCTATCTCCAACTGTGAACGTGTAAGTTCCCGGAGATAAACATAAAGATCTTGATGCAGAAGTAGCTCCATCAGCATAAGTTCCGGCAGCAACACTTACTAAGACGTTACCATCAGAATCTGCGATAGACCAGGAAGTTTCACTTGCATACCCGTCAAAAGCGAAGTCTACAACGAATTCCTTTCCAACACAGGTACGGTTAACACTAATTGCTAATCCGTCTCCGCTGTAAAGACCATTTCCTTCTTTAAGACCAAGAACTAAAGATTTTCCAGTCAATCCAAGATCAACATCAGAAACTGTAACACTAAGCACAGCTTCGTTAGTTCCACCAGGGATAGTAATAGAAGAAGGTACTGTATAACCATCTGCAGCAAGTGTAGTAGCATCTTCTACCACAACTTCAACCTGCCTGTCTGCTCCAGTAACGTTTGCAGCATATACAGTAACATCATAGGTAGAAGTACCACCTACATCAACACCTACATTCGCAGAATTCTCTTCAAATGATACATAGTTAGGGTTGTCAAGATCTTCGTCGAAGTCACACGAAGTGAATAGCGACAGGCCTACTGCCGCTATCATTGTATATATAAATTTATTCATATTCAATTTATTTGGGATTAGTCGTTCTGAGAGTTAACAAATGGATTATAAAGGATCTCTTCCTGAGGAATCTCGAAAGTTAATCTTTCATCATCATAAGGAATCGGCACACCTACAAAAGATAAGTGGTTAGGACCTCTTACAACAGTCTCCATATTACGCTTCAACGCCAGGTAACTCTTACCTTCTCCCCAAAGCTCAATTCTTGTTTGCAGGTAGATCTCATCTTTAAGAGCCTGTCCACCAAGAGATGTTACATAAGACGCATCGTCTACTCTTTCATTAAGTAATGTTTGTAAAGCAGCGATAGCCTCACCATCCATACCTAAATTAGCAGCAGCTTCAGCATGTAATAAATACATTTCAGCAACTCTCATATAAATAAGGTCATTTACAATTGTAGTAGAAGTTCCTCTAGGCTGTTTTGCCGGATCGTAGAACTTAAACCATGGCTGTAAGTGATTAGAAGAAGAAGGATCATTTAAGAACTGAGACTTTCTGATATCATCATCTGAAATCTGAGCATAAAGATCTGAATCCATTGCCTTGTAGTCACCGTAACCGGCGTAGCTATAAGAGAAATAATCCATTTGACCCCACCATGATAACAGTCCAACACCACTATCTGTAGTTAGATCAACTCCCCACATCCATCCTGGAGTAGAAGCATCGTTAAATCCACCAGTAACTTCATCACGGTTCATTAATCTAAATCCACCGTTAGCGATTACATCACCAGTTAGGTCTTTAACTGTTTGCCAGTCGTCACCCTGGAAGGCCAATGCATACGCAAGGATTCCCTGAGCAACAGCTTTATTCACCTGGTTCTTTGCAGTTCTGTTAAACCCGTCAAGAAGACTGATTGCATCGTTAAGATCTTTTTCGATCAAAGCAAAGATCTCTGCAGCAGTCACTTTAGGACCATTCACATCATCTGAAGTAACATAGATTGGAAGAATCTCTGCATTAGGATCATACTTTTTAGTAAAGTACTGAGTTAGGTAGAAATAAGAATGAGCTCTCATTGCCTTAGCCTGTCCAAGAAGATATTTATTCTCAGCAAGTTCTGGCACCGCATCGTTACCACCTAAAGCATCGATCACTAAGTTTGCAGATCTAATGATTCTATAGTAATATCTCCAAACCTGGTAGTTATCACCGTTAGTGAAATCCTGAGTCGCCTGGAATTCAGTAATGTTAGATCTGTACCAACCAAAACTACTTACTGAAAGGGCAACATCACCAGATAACATATCACCGTAGATATCATATGCCTTTTGTCCAAAATCATCGTGACCACCAGTACCACCACTTCCAGACTCAAACTGAAGGGTATAAATACCTGCTACTGATCCCGCAATTACCTCCGGGTTATTAGAGGCAGCTTCCGCAACCTGGCTCTGAGTTAAAAACTCAGAAGGCTGCTTATCCAAAAACTCCTCACTACAACCTACTCCTAAGAATAGGGTTGCAGCGATACCTGTTAATTTAAATATATTTTTCATTGTTCAATTTTTTTACTTTTTAAAATTTAACTCTTACACCCATTGTGAAAGTAGTAAGAGGAGCATATAATCTACGTCCAGAGTTACCTGACTCACTTGTGTAAGGCAAGAATCCTTCACGAGCAGTTTTTGCAAAAAGGTTATCTCCAGATACAAAGATATTCAATGAGTTAACTGCATCTCCTAACTTATCACCACTTAAAGTATATCCAACGATAGCGTTGTTTATAGCTAAGTAATCTGTCTTAGTCAAGAATCTTGTAGATGTTGAAGCAGCTCTTGGGTCAAAGGCATCAGCCAATCTTGGAACATTAGTAATGTCCCCTGGTCTTTGCCATCTGTTAGCGATGTCTGTATGGTAGTTATTACCAACTGCACCAAATCTATCACTCATTAATTCAGCATACTGGAAATCGATCGCATATCCACCAAAGCTGTAAAGCATTTGAGTAGAGAAGTTGAAGTTTTTCCAGGTTGCGTTTAATCTAACCCCACCACGTACATCTGGAATACCAGATTTACCAATATACTTTTCTGTTGCATCAACATAAGTATCTGTGATTGTCTTCTGTACGTTAGCATCCGGATTATCAGCAAGATAAGGAACCATTGTTTGAATTGCAACATCGTCACCATCAAAAGTACCGTTACCATTCACATCATCAAAATACTGGTACCATAGTGGAGCTCCGTTTGCAGGATCAACACCAGCCCACTCACGAGTATAGATATCAAAGATTGATCTACCTTCAGAATAAGCATATGGAGCATTTGATCTATCAAGAATTCTAGGCTCACCAGTAGAAGGCTCAAGAGGCATGGTTAAAATTTCGTTGTTCAAAATTTCACCGTTTACATTAAGATCTAATTTGAAATCTTTAGAGTCTACAAGGTGTCCTGTCAAGTTAAATTCAAGACCACTGTTTCTTAATTCACCATCATTTACAGTAATGATAGCAATACCCTGAGAAGGTCCAACTCTTCTGTCGAAGATCAGGTTATCTGTATCTTTCACATAGTAATCAACAGAACCATCTAACCATCTTCCTAGGCTAAATTCAACTCCGGCCTGTAGTTGTCTAGAAGTTTCCCAAGTTAAGTCTGGGTTACCATTATCAAGAACAGAAACAGAGATATTACCGTTTAAGTTTCCAAGGTCGAAAGTGTTGAATCCAGAATAGAATCCTACACCTGCCTGGTCTCCAGTAATACCATAAGAAGCTTTAAGCTTTAAGAAGCTAATAATATCATTGTTATAAAGGAAATCTTCATTAGTAACTACCCATGCAGCACCAACAGATCCAAATGTACCCCACTTCTCGTTCACGAATCTTGAAGATCCATCACGACGAACAGAACCTGTAAGGTAGTATTTATCATCATAGTCATAGTTGATCTGACCGAAGTAAGACTCAATAGACCTACCCTCGTTGAATCCTGTAGGAGGTTGTGCGTTTACAATGTAGTTATTCAACTCATATAATCCAGGAAGAACAACTTTAGTCTTGAACTGAGTGTCTTCGTCGAATTCGAAATCGTTAGATTCGTGAGCCGCAAGAGCTTCGATTGTATGATTTCCAAACTGATTGTTATATCTGAATAACTGAAGGAAGTTTGTAGTTAAAACCTCTCTGTCTCTTTTGAAAAGACTACCACCTTCACCTACAGAAGTACCATAGAATGGGTTAGATGCACTAATGAATCTATCCATATAGTACTGTGCTCCAAATCTTGTCTCGAAAGTTAAGTTATCTGTAATATCAAGATTTAAAGAGAAATTACCGTTAAGTTCGTGTCTGTCTGTACCATTGAAGTCATAAAGAGCAGAACCAATTGGGTTAAGGTTATCTGACTGAGGTCTTGTTCTAAAGTTAGAAGAACTACCATAGTCATAAAGGAAACCACCATAAATAGGGTCTTCAATTTTCTGGAAATTGTCATCTCTAAGGAAAACCGGGAAAATTGGAGCAGTTTTGTCAGCGAATTCAAATACGTTCTCAGAACCAACTGTCTGACCGTTATTAAGGCTTTCAGAGAAAGTGTATCCAATATTAGCACCAATCTCTAACCATTCTTTTACATCAGACTTCACGTTTAAACGTGTAGTATACCTGTCATACCCAGTGTTTACTGCGTATCCATCATCGTTAAGGTAACCTACAGATGCAAAGTAAGTAGTTTGCTCATCTCCACCACCAAAACGTACGTTAGCTTCAGTTCTAATAGCTGAATCAAATGCCTCATCGGCAAAGCTTTCCGGGTTATACCTTCTGGTAACACCGTCTCTAACCATTCTGGTTTCAGGATTGATCAACTCAGCACCATTGGCAACATTCCATAGATTGTATCCAGCAGGAACGTAGTTATCTGAAAATAAGTTAGCATTAGCTACATCTACTGGGTTAGCCGAACCTTCGATTACAGCTCTGTTATAAATACCTTCCCAAACATAACCAATATACTCTTCTGGAGATCTAACCACATCATATCTAGGAATGATTTGATCGTTCACACCAGTTCTTACATCAACCTCGATATAATCTTCTGCTGCAGAACTACCAGTTTTAGTAGTAATTAAAACAACACCGTTCGCACCTCTGGCACCGTAAATAGCGGTAGCAGTTGCATCCTTTAAGATAGTTGTAGATTTAATATCTGAAGGGTTAATAGAGTTGATACTTCCCGAGAAAGGAACACCATCTACTACATATAGTGGAGTTCTACTTCCGTTAACCGAACCAAATCCACGAATTCTAATAGTAGAAGTTGTACCAGGCTGTCCTGAAGTATTAATAACATTTACACCAGCAACCTCCCCGGCTAATGCCTGAGAAATGTTAGAGTATGCTTTTACTTCAAGATTTTCGGCATCTACGGTTGTCGCAGTACCAGCGAAAGATCGCTTAGTAGCAGTACCGTATCCTACAACCACAACCTCATCCAGAGCGGCTGCATCTACAGATAGAACTACATCATAAACATCAGCAGAAGTTACAGCAACTTCTTTGGTAGCAAAACCAAGGTAGCTGAATACCATAACATCACCAACTTCAATTGAAAGTGTAAACTCTCCGTCAAAGTTTGTCTGAACACCATTAGACGTTCCCTGTTCAATTACGTTCACACCCGGTAGAGGCAAACCATCTTCATCCAGTACCGTACCGGTTACCGTCTTTTCCTGTGCAAAACCAAGTTGCACGACTAACACCAGTAAAAGTGTTAGCAATCCATTTAATCTTTTTTTCATTATTTCGTTAAATTTGAATTAGCCAGCGCCAAAAATCACAATAAAATCTTAATAATCCAAACACTTATTAACTTAATACACATAATCCTTTAACAGGATTAGCATAATTATTCAATTTTAACTATTGTTAACCAATAATTTTCAAGGTCAAATTCTTAAAATATCTCTAAAATGTTAAAGCACTATGATAGTGGTGTAATTGTTTCCGGAACAGACGAAGCAGGGCGTGGCTGTCTCGCCGGCCCTGTGACAGCAGCAGCAGTGATTCTGCCTAAAAATTTCAAAAACGAATTACTTAACGACTCTAAGATGTTAAGTCTTAAAAAAAGGAACATTCTTCGTAACTATATTGAACATAACGCCTTAGCCTATGGAATAGCTCATGTATTTATGGAAGAGATAGATAAAATAAATATTTTAAACGCTTCAATCCAGGCAATGCAACGTGCGCTGGATATGCTAAAAGTCATTCCTGAGCAAATAATTGTGGATGGCAACAGGTTTAGTGACTATAATAAGATTCCTTATGAATGTATCGTAAAAGGAGACGGTAAATATTTAAGCATTGCGGCGGCCTCGGTTCTGGCCAAAACCTGCCGGGATGATTATATGAAGGAGATCCATGAGGAATTCCCCATGTATAACTGGCAAAAAAATAAGGGCTACCCCACAAAAGAGCATCGTGCGGCGATCGAGAACCATGGAATTACCAAATATCACAGAAAAAGTTTCAAACTGCTTCCAGATCAATTGAAGATTGAATTCTAAGTTTCTATTTTTGTCTAAATCCCAAAACTGTCCATGAAAAGATTATTAAGAATAATTTTTCTTATCTGCTTAACTTCCTGCACAAATCAAAATAAAGATAATCTCCGGGTACGGGATTATATTCCTTCAACCTCTGAAGTCATACTAATTACTCCCGATCTAAAGCAACTAATTGAAGAAATTGACGATAACCAATTTATTTCGCAAAGTGATTTTCCACTAAAGAAGAAATTATCGACACAATTAGCTCATCTGCAATTTCTGAATTTTAAAAAGGAAACCGCGCTGGCGTTTTCTAACCTGGCATCTCCTAATCCCATTTATACCTTAATCACGGCAAAAGACACCGGGTTCATCGCTTTGGAGCAGGTAAAAGACAAGATCGTTGAGACCATTAACGAAGGTGATCTAAAATTTAAGCGCATAAGTCTGAATGAAAATAAATTTTTCCTCTTAGAAACAAGCTCTATCGCTATTCTCAGCAATTCTAAACAAAAAATCCTTGAATTTAACGATCAGAATAAAAGATTAAAATCTGAAAGTTTCCAGAAAGCTTTCGATGCCTCTGATGCCAGTAAAACATCTGTATTCATAAATCACGAAAAAATTCCAGAGGGAGTCCAGAAAACTTTACGAAACCTGAAATACCCCGCTTTTAAGGAAGTTGCAGAATGGAGTGTCATCGACCTGGATATTGCTAAAACCGCGATCAGGATCAATGGTATTAGCCTTTTTGACAGCAATAATGATATCACAGAAAAATTCTCTGCCTTAAAGCCTCAGCCTTCAGAAACAGGCAAGATATGTCCAACGGATTTTATTAGTTTTTATTCCATTAGTTCTGATAATTTCAAGGAGATCTATGAAAACCATAATTACGAAGAAGACTCCTTATCCCTGGATTATCTGGATATTTTAAACCATACCAGAGAAATTGCCTCAATATCTTTAAAAACAGGCGAGGTAATTGTCTTAAATATAAACGAGATCGAAGCTGCGAAAGAAACCCTGGCGGGTCTTGGGGAACAAACCGACACTTACAGAGGCGCCTCACTCATAAAATTCGAAAAATCACCCGGATTTTCAGGGATGTTCAGGGACCTGATATTGCTTGATGATGTGCATTATTATACGATCCAGGATCATTTTGTAATCCTGGGTTCTGACATGAAACAATTAAAAGATGTTATTACTGCTTTTCAAAATTCAGATGTTTTAGCAAATAAGGCATATTTTAATGAGCTTATGAATTCGTTAGCCTCAGAAGCATCTTCATTACTGGTAGTTAATCCGGTAAATTTTACGCAACAGCATGATCCTGATACCGAAGGCTTAAAACTAAATTTTCAAAAGAATTGTCTGTTGGCCTTCCAAATGATCAACGAGGATAATTTTGCCCATTTACACGGGATCTTCACCAATTCTAAAGAAACGGTTAGCACCAACGGAGCACAACAGAGTTTATCCATTAAATTAGATGCACCGGTTACTTCTAACCCTTATTTTTTCAAAAATCACCGGACAGATCA
>JBFGDP010000055.1:0-11611 GCA_041580575.1 Christiangramia sp. | reverse complement strand
GAAGATCAGGTTTCCGTTGGATTCGGTATTTTTAAAATTTAAGCCCACGAGGTCCGATTCAGAAAAATTGCTGTTTTTCACATAATTTGCGATCACCTGGTGTTCTGTGGCTGCTGCACTACCTAGTTCAAACATATCCCCAAGGATGGCGATTTTTTGTTTGTTTGTCTTTAAATTTTTAAAATTTTCCAGTGCAGCATGCATACTGGTAGGATTAGCGTTATAGGCATCCATGATGATGGTATTAGTCCCGGACAGAATGATCTGGGACCTGTTATTTTCAGGACTATAATTTTCAATAGCTTTTTGAATTTCTGAAAATTCAACCTTGAAATATAGGCCTATACATAATGCTGCCGCCATATTAGTGGCATTATAGCTTCCGGTTAATTTACTTTTAAAATCGGTTTGATTATAATGTAATTGGGCAAAAGCTGATCCAATACCATATTTCAAGCGAACGTCTGCCAATCTGCTTTCTCCAAAGGTAAAGGTGTGGTTATAATTTTCGTGTTTCTTTTGAACTTCATCATCCAGGTTCAAAAAGATGAGCTTATGTTTTTCCTGAAGAAATCTGTACAATTCAGTTTTTCCTTTTATAACCCCCTCCACGCTGCCAAATCCTTCGAGATGAGCTTTCCCGAAATTGGTAATATAACCGTAATCAGGGTTAGCAATAGTGCAAAGAAATTCGATTTCCAATTGATGGTTTGCTCCCATTTCCACGATGCCAAACTCAGTTTGATCATCCATAGATAACAAGGTTAAGGGTACTCCAATATGATTGTTCAGGTTGCCCTTGGTGGCGATTGTTTTAAATTTACGGGAGAGTACCGCATGTACAAGTTCTTTAGTGGTTGTTTTTCCGTTACTTCCTGTAATGGCGAGTATAGGAATGCCCAGATAATTTCGGTGAAAGATCGCCAGCTTCTGTAATGTTTCCAGGGTGTTCTTTACAACGATATAATTTTCGTTGTTTCTGGCGTATTTCTTGTCGTCTACAACCACATACCTGGCTCCTTTTTTAAGAGCTTCTTCGGCGAATTCATTTCCATTAAAATTTCCTCCCGTAAGCGCGAAGAACATGCTGTTTTTTCTAATCTTTCTCGTGTCGGTATCTGCACCTGTGCAGAGTAAGAATCGTTGGTGTATTCGGGCTGTATTCATAGAATAAATCTATAAAAAAAGCCCTAAACTAGTTAGGGCTTTAATAATAATTTATGTTGTAATAATTAATTACTTCTGGCAGTTTTGTTCTTGTCCAGTGATTTAGATCCTACCCTGGACATTGCATTTCTAAATCCAATATAATCTGTAGCCATATCCTGTGGGAAATATCTTCGTTGTGCAGGATCCAGCCAATACGCCCGGTCTCTCCAGCTTCCACCTTTATAAACTCTCACTTCATCACTAACCAATGAAGTTCTCTTTTCCTTGTCGTAACCTCTTTTCGCAATAGCTCCTTCAGAGGTGCTATCTGCCATTGTAAAGTTCTTGTAAGTAGGCGAATTATACATTCTTTTAGATGGGTCTTCTTCCATCTCCTGGAAAGGCTGATAATATCTGCTGGAGCTTTTATCCCCGTCTCTAAAATTTCTCTGGTCACTTTCAGTGAAATTCGTTCTCATATAGGTGTCATCAGCAGTAACCGGAACCTGGGCGATCTCACCCGGCAGGTTGCGGGCAACCAGTTTACCATTACTTAATGTATCGAATACAATATCATCTGTTCCTACCACCTTTACAGAACCATCTTCATTTATAGCATGTTTGGTATATACGTTTCCACGGTAGTAGTTGAAATCGTTAAATTCGTCATCTACTATAGGTCGGTATACATCGGCCACCCATTCGGCTACGTTACCGGCCATGTCGTAAAGTCCAAAATCATTAGGTTCGTAACTTTTAACTTCAGCAGTGATATCTGCTCCATCATCGCTCCATCCGGCAATTCCGCCGTAATCACCATCTCCCTGCTTGAAATTTGCCAGTTGATCTCCCATTTTCTTTACATCACCATTCCTGGTATATTGTCCATCCCACGGGTATTTCTTTCTTCCGCGGTAGATATTGTAATTTCGTATTCCAACAAGGCCTAAGGCTGCATATTCCCACTCTGCCTCGGTAGGCAACCTGTATTCAGGATATATTAATCCGCTTTCTCTGCCCGGATACACTTTTCTTATAGGCTCCCCGGCATCATTGGTTTCAGATAGTCTGTCCTGAGCTTTATCTCCACCCTGGCTAACCTCGGTATTTCCGCCGTACGCTTTGCTCGGAGTGTTGATATAGGTATCTGTACTGAACGTGGAAGATGCATTTACATCGGTATAACGAGCGCCTTCTTTGGTGAAGCCTTCGTCTTCAAGACGATATTCATTTACACGATCTGTCCTCCATTTGCTGAATTCAACAGCCTGTATCCAGCTAACTCCAACTACAGGATACTCTGCATAGGCAGGGTGTCTCAGGTAATTGGTAACCATAGTTTCATTGTAACCAAGCCTGTTTCTCCATACCAGGGTATCTGGAAGGGCTCCGTTATATATATTCTTATAATTTTCCTCGCTTGGAGGGAATACTCTTTTTAACCAGTCTAGGTATTCCAGGTACATTTTGTTTGTTACCTCGGTTTCGTCCATATAAAAAGACTGAACGTGCTGTTGGGTAGGGGTGTTGTTCCAGTCATGCATCGGGTCATCCTGAACGCGACCCATAGTATAGGTCCCGCCTTCAACGAAGACCAGGCCTGGAGCAGCTTCCTGTTCCTTGTAATTTGTATTGTACTGGAATCCACCTTCGTCTGAGTTGATATCCCAACCGGTGGCACGGGAGGTGTTTTTGTAATTGTTGGATTTGTTACAACTAAGTAAACTAAGGCCGCAAACTACAGCAATAACGCCTTTTAAAGCTATATTCAATTTCATATTATTTCCTTCTTTATGATAGAAATTTAGGCTCTGCAATATACTAATTAACGATAAATGTGCAAGATTATTTTATTTATTCTATAAGTACTTGCAAACGCATAACTCTCTGATATGCTATAACCTAAGTTCATTTTATATTCGGTTTGTTCTTAGGCATTTATGCGTTCATTTTTTTAAAAAATTAAAACGCTAAAATCTACATTTAATTGCCGGTTTAGGTAATTCTTACCGAGTTTTAATGCTTGTGAACGGTAAGCTGCAATAAATTCAAGGATTTTGAGTTATATTCATTAATCTCTAATTTTTTCAGCCCCTGAAATTTGGTTTGTTTTTATTCGTAAGAAAGCATTTTCATCTGTAGGTTCTTTCTTAACAGGAATAATACTATATATTTGTTAATCATTAACTACTATAATGAAAAAAATTACATTCTTTTTGATAGCGACCGTGTTGTTCGCAGATTTTTCAATGTTTGCTCAAAACGACAGGGATAGAGTAATTACCACGGCAGTTCCGTTTCTGTTAGTGGCAGCAGATGCCAGGGCTGCAGGTATGGGAGATCAGGGGGTCGCGACATCACCAGATGTTTTTTCCCAACAGTGGAATCCGGCCAAATATGCTTTCGCGACCAGGGAAAATGGCGTTGCAGTAACTTATACACCATACCTTAGTGAGATCGTAAATGACATTTTCCTGGGAAGTCTTAACTATTTCCATAAGATCGATAACCGAAGTGCAGTAGGTGCAAGTCTAAGGTATTTTAGCCTGGGCTCTATCGAAACCAGGGGTAGTTTTGAAGAGATCCCTTTATTGGTGAATCCTAATGAGCTAACCTTCGATGTTTCTTATGCTTTGAAGTTGAGTGAGACTTTTTCCATGGCTGTTGCCGGTAGATATTTAAGATCAGATCTTGGACTACAGGATAATGAAGATCTAGGTGCTGCCTCAACTTTTGGTGTTGATATAGCTGCATATTATGAGGGCGAACAATTAACATTAAGTGGTTTTGATGCTCAATGGCGATTGGGTGCGAATATTGCCAATATTGGCCCCAAAATGAAATATGATGATGCTGGCCAGGAGAATTTTATTCCTACTAACCTTAAATTAGGTGCAGGTTTCGATTTTATCTTCGATGCCGATAATCGCCTGGGAACCTATTTAGAATTTAATAAACTGCTGGTGCCTACGCCTCAGGATTTTGATGATGATGGAGATATCGACGGGGAAGATGATGACCAATATAATGAGATTGGATCTATAGAAGGAATATTTAAATCATTTGGGGATGCTCCAGATGGATTTTCTGAAGAAGTTAAAGAGCTGACTTTGGCAATTGGCGCAGAATACTGGTACCAAGAAAAGTTCGCCTTAAGGGCGGGTTATTTTAATGAAAGTGAAGAAAAAGGTTTCAGGAGATTCTTTTCGCTCGGGGCAGGATTTGCTTACGAGTCTATAATTATAGATGCATCTTATCTCTTCTCCACTTCTTCTGTGCCCAGTCCTTTAGAAGGAACCTTAAGATTTGGTCTAAGCTTTAATTTTGGTGATAGCTATACCAATTAAAGATTTTAATATTCTTAAAACTATCATATCTAGAATGGAAACCCGTGGGGTTTCTATTAACTTGCCCTTCCAATAAATTTTTATGAAGCCACTTACTATCACTTCCCGTCTGGAAGTTTATGATTCTGTGAATGAATTTTCTGAAGAGATTCAGAATTTAATGCAAAAAGCGATCGAGGTAAGAGATAACGCATATGCTCCTTATTCTAACTTTAAGGTAGGAGCTGCGATTCTTCTCGAAAATGGTGAGATCATTGTAGGAAGTAACCAGGAAAATGCTTCTTATCCATCGGGTCTTTGTGCAGAAAGAACTGCTGTTTATTATGCTGGTGCAAAACATCCCGGGGCAAGAATTCTTAAAATAGCAATTTCGGCTAAATCTCTTAATCATATTGTTGCCTCTCCGGTACCTCCCTGTGGGGCATGCAGGCAGGCTTTAGTGGAGTACGAGGTAAAGCAGGGCGATCCAATTGAGCTGTATTTTATGGGCGAAAAAGGAAAGGTAATGAAAGCAGATGCTGTAAGGGATTTGTTGCCTTTGGTTTTCGATAATACCTGCCTATAAGGTTTTCGTTATTTTTTGCAGTAAAACTGTTTTCGTTTCTTATCGAAAATAGTATTTTTGTTATCCGCTTGGCAAAACCAATCTGTCTGGCCTTTAAATATAAATTTTAGATGAAGAAAATTACAAAAGCCACCTACTTAAAGTGGTACGAGGATATGTTGTTTTGGCGCAAATTCGAGGATAAGCTTGCGCAGGTTTATATTCAACAGAAAGTTAGAGGATTTTTGCATTTATATAACGGGCAGGAAGCGATTTTAGCCGGCGCATTACATGCGATGGATCTGGAAAAGGATCGTATGATCACCGCTTACCGAAACCACGTTCAGCCAATCGGGATGGGAGTAGATCCTAAAAGAGTGATGGCCGAGCTATATGGGAAGAAGACAGGTACTTCTATGGGGCTTGGAGGTTCTATGCACATCTTTGCGAAAGAACAAAGATTCTATGGAGGTCATGGTATTGTAGGAGGGCAGATTCCATTAGGAGCAGGACTTGCATTTGCCGATAAATATCACAAAAGAGATAATGTTACCCTTACTTTTATGGGTGATGGAGCGGTAAGACAGGGTGCCTTACACGAAACCCTTAATATGGCCGTGAACTGGAACCTTCCGGTTGTCTTTTGTGTAGAAAATAATGGTTATGCCATGGGGACTTCTGTTGCACGTACTTCTAAGGATACCGAGATCTGGAAATTAGGTAATGGTTATGAAATGCCATGTGGACCTGTAGATGCCATGGATCCCGTAAAAGTTGCTGAAGCTTTGGATGAAGCCATTACCCGCGCCAGAAAAGGCGAAGGGCCAACCTTCTTAGAGTTAAAAACTTATAGATATAGAGGTCACTCAATGAGTGATGCTCAAAAATACAGAACCAAGGATGAGGTGGCAGAATATCAAAAGCTGGATCCTATTACCACTGTTCTGGATGTAATAAAAAAGAAAAAATACGCTACAGACGAAGAGATAAAAGAGATCGATAAGCGTGTTAAAGACAAAGTGTCTGAATGTGAAAAATTTGCAGATGAGTCTGATTTCCCTGATAAGAATGTAATGTATGACGTTGTTTACGAACAGGAGAATTACCCGTTTCTAGCACATAAATTAGATTAAACTATGGCTGAAGTTATCAAAATGCCAAGATTGAGCGATACCATGGAAGAAGGTACCGTTGCAAAGTGGCTGAAACAAAAAGGAGATAAAGTAGAAGAGGGAGATATTCTGGCAGAGATCGAGACAGATAAAGCCACGATGGAGTTCGAATCTTTTTACGAAGGTACTTTGCTGCATATTGGGGTCGAAGAAGGTGACGGTGCCCCGGTAGATGCTTTATTGGCTATTATTGGTGAAGAAGGTGAAGATATTTCAGATCTAATAAATGGCGGTGGAAGTGATGATTCTTCAGATAAAAAAGAGGAGAAGAAAGAGGAAGAGTCTGCAGAAGATGATTCTCAAGATTCAGATTCTCAAGATGAAGATTCTAATGGCGATATTCCTGAAGGAGTTGAGATCATTAAAATGCCTCGTTTAAGTGATACCATGGAAGAAGGAACTGTGGCTACATGGCTTAAGAAGGAAGGTGATAAAGTAGAAGAAGGAGATATCCTGGCCGAGATCGAAACCGATAAGGCTACAATGGAATTCGAATCTTTCTACGATGGTACTCTTTTAAAAATTGGAATACAGGAAGGTGAATCTGCTAAAGTAGATAGTCTTCTGGCAATCATTGGCCCTGAAGGAACCGACGTTTCTAATATTGATGCTTCTGGAGCAGGAGCTAAAAAGAGTGAGAAGGCATCATCTGATTCTAAGGATAAGGAAGAGGCAGCTGAAGAATCTTCAGATAAAAAAGAAACAAAATCTCAAGCCGAATCTAAAGACGGCGGTAGGATCTTTGCTTCGCCTCTTGCCAAAAAGATGGCAGAAGATAAAGGTATCGATCTTTCTGAAGTTTCTGGTTCTGGAGAGAACGGACGAATTGTAAAGAAAGATATAGAGAACTTTAAAGGCGCAGAGAAAAAGCCTGCTGCTGAAGCTAAAGCTGATTCAGCTGAAAAAACAACAGCATCTGTACAGCCTTATACTCCTGCAGGTGAAGAAAGTTTTGAAGACCGGAAGAACTCACAAATGCGTAAGGTTATTGCCAAGCGTTTAGGTGAATCTAAATTCACGGCTCCTCATTACTACCTGACCATTGAAGTTGATATGGAGAATGCTATGGCTTCCAGAAAGCATATTAATGAAATGCCAGATGTTAAAGTGTCTTTCAACGATATGGTGATCAAAGCTTCAGCGATGGCACTAAGAAAGCATCCGCAGGTAAACAGTCAATGGACAGGTGATACAACGAAGATCGCCAAACACATTCATATGGGTGTAGCGGTAGCGGTAGACGAAGGTCTGGTAGTTCCGGTACTTAAATTTGCAGATCAAATGTCGTTAACCCAAATTGGTGGTAATGTAAAGGATCTCGCCGGTAAGGCAAGAAATAAGAAAATCCAGCCTTCAGAGATGGAGGGTAGTACCTTTACTGTATCTAATCTGGGAATGTTTGGAATTGTAGAGTTTACAAGTATAATTAATCAGCCTAACTCAGCGATATTATCTGTTGGGACCATCGTTGAAAAACCTGTGGTTAAGAATGGGCAGATCGTTGTTGGTAATACTATGAAATTAACCCTTGCCTGTGACCACCGAACGGTAGATGGTGCAACAGGAGCTGCATTTCTGCAAACTCTAAAAACATATCTTGAAAATCCGGTAACCATGCTGGCTTAATTCAAGCTTCTAATAATTTTTGAATCCCGCTTAATCGCGGGATTTTTTTATCTTTAACCATATGCGTATGATACTTAAGATTACTCGATTCCCCGTATTCCTGCTAATTTTCATCATAATTGAATCAGGGATCGCTCAGGCGCCAAAAAATCTGGTACATGAAGTATCAACTGCCGAGGTCCAGAAAGATCTGGATTACCTGGCTTCAGATGAGTTGAGGGGCAGGGAGACTGGTACTGCCGGTATAGAAAAGGCAGCTACTTACCTGGAGCAGCACTTTGAAAAAATAGGCCTGAAACCTTATTTTAAAACCTATCGGGATAGTTTTACCGTTGGCAATAAAGAAGCCTTTAATATCGTGGGTATGATCGAAGGAAAAGATGAGGTTCTTAAACATGAGTTTCTTATCATCGGTGCTCACTATGACCATATAGGGGAAGGAAGACCGGTAAATGATGATCATATTGCTAACGGAGCAAACGACAATGCAGCGGGTACAGTTGGTGTTATGCAACTGGCCAAACATTTAGCCCTTTCCGGAGATAATAAACGAAGCATCATTTTCGCTCTTTTTTCGGGCGAAGAGAAGGGGTTAAAAGGTTCCAGGCATTTAGCGGCTAAACTAAATAAGGAGAATTTAGATCTTTATGCCATGATCAACCTGGAGATGATCGGGGTGCCTATGAAGGGAAAGGACTATAAGGCTTATATTACAGGTTTTGAGAATTCTAATCTTGCTGAAAAATTTAATGAATATTCAGAAGGCGATTTGATACTAGGCTTTCTACCCCAGGCCGAACAAATGAATTTGTTTAAACGAAGTGATAATTATCCGTTTTATAAGGAATTTGGGGTTCCGGCACAGACCATTTGCACTTTCGATTTTTCTAACTATCCGTATTATCATCATGTTGATGATGAAGCCGAATATCTGGATGTTGAGCATATGGCAGATTTAATTCAGAATCTTATACCTGGCTTACAAAAAATAGCAAATACTGATGCTAAAGAAATCAAAATGAATTTATAATGAAAAATATTGTAATTACCGGTACAAGCAGGGGAATAGGTTTTGAAATGGTATCGATCTTTGCTGAAATGGGACACAAAGTCCTGGCTTTATCAAGAAATGAAAAACCGGTAAACGAGCTGAATTTTGAAAACGTACGAGCTTTTTCTTTTGATATTACCAACGAAGACAGCCTGCTAAAAGCACAAAGCTATATTCAAAATGACTGGGGTTCCAGGGTAGATGTAATTATTAATAATGCCGGGACGCTCCTTAATAAGCCATTTGCCGATACCGCCTGGGAAGATTTCAGGGAGGTTTATAAGGTAAATGTTTTTGGAGTGGCCGAGGTGATAAGGAGCTTACTGCCATTTATGGGTGCAGATTCACATGTGGTAAATATCAGCAGTATGGGCGGTATTCAGGGGAGTATGAAATTTCCCGGCCTAGCGGCCTATAGTAGCAGTAAAGGTGCCCTGTTAACTCTTACCGAATTACTGGCAGAGGAATATAAGGCGACCGGCCCCTCCTTTAATGCTCTTGCATTAGGAGCTGTACAAACCGAAATGTTAGAAGAAGCATTTCCAGGGTATGAAGCTCCGGTTACCGCCAGGGAAATGGCCCAGTATATTGTTGATTTCAGCCTGAAGGGGCATAAGCTTTATAACGGTAAAATTTTGCAGGTATCCAATAGTACACCATAGAGAATGCGGGAAATTCTTTCAAAATATCTGCCGGTTAATGCCGTGGAGCCAGTTTCTGAACTCATAAAAATGCACGGCGTTCATCTAAAAATAGTGAACGAGCGCGTGACCAGGCATGGGGACTATAGGAAAATGCCCGATGGTTCGCAACAGATCACCGTCAATGCCAACTTAAATAAATACCGGTTTTTGATCACCAGTATTCATGAAATCGCCCATCTGGTAGCTTTCGAAAAATATGGTAGAAAGATTAAGCCTCATGGTGCCGAGTGGAAACATTGCTTTCGAAGTTTAATGTTACCGTTTATTAGACCAGAGATTTTTCCCAATTCTTTATTGCCGGTGATCGCCAGCCACTTTAGAAATCCTAAGGCGAGTAGCGATACAGATGCTAAATTATCTGTGGCCTTAAAAAGTTACGATCCCGAGAATGATAAGAGCTATATATTTGAAATACCATCAGGTAGTTTATTTAAGATCCATAATGGGAAAACTTTTAAAAAAGGTCACCGAAAGATAAAAAGATACGAATGTCTGGAAATGGATACAGGTAGAATATATCTGTTTCAGCCAAATGCTGAGGTACAATTAATTAAGGTTTAAGATTATGACGGGAACAAAAAAAGATAATTATTATGCCATTCTAATGGCGGGCGGTGTAGGCTCCAGGTTCTGGCCTTCCAGCAAAGCATCTAATCCCAAACAGTTTATCGATATTCTGGGAGTAGGGGAAACCTTATTTCAAACTACCTTTAATCGCCTGGCCAGGCTTATACCGGTGGAAAATATCTATGTTTTGACCAATGCCAGATATGTAGATACGATCAAGGAACAAATACCTCATATCAAAGATGAACAAATAGTACCCGAACCCGAAATGCGAAATACTGCTCCCAGTATTCTATTAGGGGCATTAAAGATCTATAAAAAAGATCCCGCGGCGATTACTGTAATAGCCCCTAGTGACCATTGGATCAAAGAAGAAGAGAACTTTATAGCTTCATTACAAACAGCCTTTGATAGTGCAGAGAAGAATGACCAGTTAATTACACTGGGCATAGAGCCCAACTTTCCTAATACCGGTTACGGTTACATAAAATATAATAAGGATAGCTCTGAAGAAATAAAAAAAGTAGCGCAATTCACCGAAAAACCCAGCGAGAAAAAGGCTAAAGAATTTCTAGATGCCGGTAATTACGTCTGGAATGCCGGGATTTTTATTTGGAGAGCTGAGGTAATTATTGATTGTTTTAAAAAATATCTTCCCGGGATGTATGCTTTATTTAAAAAGGGAGAAAAGGTTTGGAATACAGCCGATGAAAAAGAATTCCTGGATGAGAATTATGCGAAAGCTCCAAATATTTCTATTGATTATGGCATCATGGAAAAATCAGATTCGGTATTCGTCATTCCTGTGAAATACCATTGGAATGATCTGGGAACCTGGTCTTCTGTGCAAGGAGAGTTGCCAAATGATGAAAATGGAAATACGGCGGTTAATTGCAGGTTAGTCCCCGATAATTCCAGTAATAATATTGTTTCTACGTCTAAAAAAAAGATAGTAGTTTTAAAGGGACTTTCAGATTATATTATCGTAGAGGATGAGAATGTTTTAATGATAGTTCCAAAATCTGAAGAGCAAGGAATAAAGCAGGTAAGAGAACAGGTGATGAATGAATATGGAGAAGAGCTAGGCTAAATTTATGGAAGAAAAAAATACCAACGGAGTAGTTTCTGGCAGTACCAGCAGTGAAAACTTAAGGGAAGATGCTAAGGAAATTCGTAAGAAGGCCCGAACTTTTTTAAGTCGGTTACTCGATATCAGGGAGGATACAGACAGGGAATCTACTGTTGAAGCCGTACAGAAAGATATCTCTTTTAAAGGACACAATGCCTGGATTCTTATTTTCTCCATATTCGTGGCATCCATTGGGCTTAACGTTAGCAGTACGGCTGTGGTTATTGGTGCCATGCTTATTTCACCTTTAATGGGTCCCATCGTAGGTATTGGTATGGCGGTGGCTATCAATGATGTTGATACTCTTAGGCGTTCTTTTGTG
>JBFGDP010000054.1:0-11694 GCA_041580575.1 Christiangramia sp. | reverse complement strand
GATTCTTAATCTAAATTTAAAAATCCTAACGGCTTGGGGAAATTTTCATCTTTTTTTAAGCCTTAGCGTTAAAACTATTACAAATAGTATGAGGAAGAAGACTATACTTATAAATTAGCCAGATAAGTAAACAAACAACCTAACAATTATGGCAGCTTATTTTAATTCAAATCAGCTTAGAACTTCTTTGCAGCAATTAGTGAAGATGTATATAGACGAATGCAAGGAATGTAAGACCTTATCACAGGATTGTATTGATCTCTTAAGGCATAATTTCCTGGCAGAATATGTTGTCTATAATAAATCAAATAACAGTATCGAAATCGGGATTAATAAGTCTGATAAATTTGATGGCTATCCTGAAATTGAGGTTTATAGCTTTCCTTTAGAGGAAGTGGGAAAGAAAGTAGATTATTCCTTTAAAAATAACCATGAGGACCTTGAATTTTATGGGAAGCTTATTGGTAGAAGAAAAGGGATCGGTACGAATTCCGTAGTGCTATTGGACTAAAAAATAATAGGTATAATTAAAAAGCCGTTTTCGTAAAGAGAACGGCTTTTTTTTATAAATGTTTTACAGATTTTCGGGAACTTATATGATCCATGATCATGCTGGCGTGAACCCGTGAGTTCTCAATAAACCATTTATGAGTTTCCACCCCGCCACAAATTACTCCGGCTAGATAAATTCCTGGAACATTCGTTTCCATGGTTTCTTCATTATAGGCCGGAATTTTTTTTCCGTCATCAGACAGTTCAATGCCTATATTTTTCAGGAAATTAAAATTAGGCCTGTAGCCGGTTAGCAATAATGCAAAATCATTTTCAATCTCAACTTCTCCTTCACTAGTATCTATTAATACAGTACTGGGTCGTATCTCCTTTAAAGTTGAATTAAAGTAGGCGTTAATACTACCTTCTTTAATTCGGTTAATAATATCCGGGCGAACCCAGTATTTTACTCTTTCACCAATTTCAGGTTTTCTTACTAACATGGTTACTTCACCACCTTTGCGATAGATTTCCAGCGCGGCATCTACGGCAGAGTTGCTGGCTCCTACCACTACTGTCTTTTGGGTAGCGTAATAATGTGGATCATTATAATAATGAGAAACTTTAGGGAGATCTTCTCCGGGGATTCCAAGATAGTTGGGGATATCATAGAACCCCGTCGCTACAATTACTTGCTCAGTTAGATACTCCCCTTTAGACGAATGTACCACATGCGTTTGATCTGGATTGGTAATCACCGAATTCACTTTTTCAAAAAGGTGAATATTTACCTTATTCGAGGTGACTATTCTTCGATAATATTCCAGGGCTTCTCTCTTACCGGGTTTCGGATTATTGCTGATGAATGGAATGTTATCTAGTTCCAGTTTTTCTGAAGTGGAAAAAAAGGTCATATTGGTAGGATAGTGGTACAAGGAATTCACCAGGCAACCCTTTTCTAGAATTACATAGGAAAGACCTTTTTTCTCCGCTTCCAGGGCACAGGCGATTCCTATGGGACCGCCACCTATAATTACTACTTCATATTTATAATTACGAATTTGCAACTTGCTTCAGGTTTTTTATGGTTTGAGGCTGATCTTCAGACTTGAACACGAAACTGCCCGCTACCAGCACATCTGCTCCGGCCCTGGATAATTCAGCTGCATTTTTATCTGTAACTCCACCGTCAATTTCGATCAGGGTTTCAGCATTGTTCATAGAAATGATCTCTTTTAAACGCTGAACTTTAGCATAGGTGTTCTCTATAAAACTCTGGCCGCCAAAACCCGGGTTTACACTCATAATACATACCAGGTCGATATCTTTGATTACGTCCTTCAACAAATCCACATTTGTATGCGGGTTTATCGCCACACCAGCTTTCATTCCTTCAGCCTTGATGGCCTGCAGGGTACGGTGTAAATGGGTACAGGCTTCATAGTGTACGGTGAGAATATCAGCACCAAGTTTTGCAAATTCCTTGATATATCTGTCGGGATCGATGATCATTAAGTGTACATCGATAGTTTTTTTAGCATGTTGTGAAATTGCTTTTAAAACCGGCATACCAAAGGAAATATTTGGCACAAAAACGCCATCCATGATATCTATATGAAACCAGTCGGCTTCACTATGGTTTATCATTTCGATATCACGCTGCAAATTTCCAAAATCTGATGCCAGCACAGATGGAGCAATAAGAGTATTGTTCATAGTTGTTTGTTGTTATATCGCAAAAATAGGGAGAAAATAGGTAAATCTTAACCCAATCTCTATAAATGGGATGTATGCGGTAATTAGTACTTTCAATAAGGATCTGGATGTGCCGGGAAAGAAAAAACCCCGGTCATCACTCCGGGGTCATTCATCAATCAAAAAACGAACAGTTATTTTCATAACGGGTCATCACTCCCGTTACTAAACTGTTGTTGCTATAAATATTTTAGCCTAAATAAGTTTTAAGGATCTTACTTCTGGAAGTATGTTTTAGTCTTCTAATAGCTTTCTCTTTGATTTGTCGCACTCGCTCTCTGGTTAGATCAAATGTCTCGCCAATTTCTTCAAGAGTCATAGGGTGCTGATCACCAAGCCCAAAGTATAGCCTGATAACATCAGCCTCTCTAGGTGTAAGTGTTTCTAATGCACGTTCGATCTCGGTTCTAAGAGATTCGTGTAATAGCTCACGGTCTGGATTAGGAGATTCACCCGAACGTAGAACGTCATAAAGGTTAGAATCTTCACCTTCAACCAATGGAGCATCCATGGATACATGACGCCCGGAATTCTTCATGGATTCCTTAACGTCGTTAATGGTCATGTCAAGTTCTTTCGCGATCTCTTCAGCACTTGGCGGACGCTCATGTGACTGCTCTAAAAAAGCAAAAGTTTTATTGATCTTGTTTATGGAACCAATTTTGTTCAACGGTAAACGAACAATTCTCGATTGTTCGGCCAGTGCCTGCAGGATAGATTGACGAATCCACCATACCGCATACGATATAAATTTAAAACCACGAGTCTCGTCAAAACGTTTAGCAGCTTTGATCAATCCTAAATTACCCTCATTAATAAGGTCGGGAAGGGTCAACCCCTGATTTTGATATTGTTTTGCTACAGAAACCACAAAACGAAGGTTCGCTTTGGTTAATTTCTCCAGGGCACGGTTATCACCCGCTTTAATTCTTTGTGCCAGTTCTACCTCTTCGTCAGCGGTGATTAGGTCTACTTTTCCAATTTCTTGCAAATACTTGTCTAACGAAGCGGTTTCACGATTGGTTACCTGCTTCGTAATCTTCAGTTGTCTCATCTATCTTCTACTTGGATTTTAATGGTGCATAGCTCTTCTAATTGTTTATACGTAAGAAGTACACTTTATGTTACAAAAGATTTAAATCTTTTTTTGGGCGTTGCACTTCGTGCCGGGCTTTTCGCTCCAAGTCCTCGCTTCCTTTCAGTCACTGCGGGCTTTTCGCTGCAATCCCTAACGCAGGTTTAGCAATATGCAAAAAATAGAATTTTCCTCTTTTCGCATCCAATAGTCGTGGTACTACATTAAAAATTTCATGATTATTAAAAAAAAATAGCCCTTGCATTTGCAAGGGCTATTTAAATATCAAGTATAAAGAGGATTAATCTCTGGCCTCTCTTGGCTTTCTGTCATCACGACGATTATCGCGACCACGGTTATCTCTTCCGCGATTGTTATCTCTGGAACCACGATTATCGTCTCTTGGTGGTCTTGCCACATATCCTTCTGGTTTTTCCATCAGGGCTTTTCTCGAAACTTTATCTTTTCTGGTTTTAGGATCAAGACCAAAATATTTTACATCGATCACATCACCTAATTTAAGAACGTCGTTCACATCATTGGTACGTTCCCAGGCCAGTTCAGAAATATGAAGAAGAACTTCGTTGCCCGGAGCATCTACATATTCTACAACAGCACCAAAATCAAGGATCTTGATTACCTTTACTTCATAAACACTTCCTTTTTCCGGTTTGAACGTAATAGACTCGATCTTGGCAAGTACCTTATCGATTCCTTCCTGCTCAGTTCCCAGAATTTCCACAATACCTTCTTCAGTTACCGGATCTTCATTGATCACGATCTCTGTTTTGGTCTCTTTCTGAAGTTCCTGGATTACTTTTCCTCCAGGTCCAATAAGAGCTCCAATAAATTCATTTGGAATTCTTCTGGTAATGATCTTAGGAGAATGTGCTTTCACATCCTGATTAGGTTGTGGAAGTGTTTCATTCAATTTATCAAGAATGTGAAGTCTTCCTTCACGAGCCTGTTTTAATGCATCTACAAGGATCTCATAAGAAAGTCCCTTGATTTTAATGTCCATCTGGCAGGCAGTAATACCATCAGCCGTACCTGTTACTTTAAAGTCCATATCACCAAGGTGATCTTCATCTCCAAGAATATCAGATAATACAGCATAATTCTCACCATCAGAGATCAATCCCATAGCGATTCCAGAAACCGGTTTCTTAAGCTGAACTCCGGCATCCATTAAAGCCAGGGTTCCTGCACATACGGTAGCCATAGAAGAAGAACCGTTAGATTCCAGTACTTCAGATACTACACGCACTGTATAAGGACAGTTATCTGGGATCATTCCTTTTAATGCACGTTGTGCAAGGTTCCCGTGTCCAATCTCTCTTCTTGAAGTACCTCTAATTGGGTAAGCTTCACCGGTAGAAAAAGGAGGGAAGTTATAATGTAAGTAGAATGTTTCTTCACCCTGCTGGGTTGGAAGGTCTACCTGGTTTGCTTCTCTGGAAGTACCAAGAGTAACAGTAGCCAATGCCTGAGTTTCACCTCTGGTAAATAATGCCGAACCATGTGTAGAAGGCAGGTAATCAACCTCAGACCAGATTGGTCTTATTTCGTCAGTTTTTCTACCATCAAGCCTAACTCCTTCTTTAAGAGTTACGTCACGAACTGCTTTCTTCTGAGCATCGTTGAAGTATCCAGAGATCATTTTGCCTTTCTCTTCAAGTTCCTCTTCGGTGAACATGGCTTTCACTTCTTCCTTCAATTCAGCAAAGGCTTCAGTTCTTTCATTTTTGCTGGTTCCTGCTCTGGCGATATCGTATGCTTTTTGGTAGGTAGCATCAAGGATCTTTTTCTCGATCTCCTCATCTGTTTCAGCTACTTCATACTCACGGGGTTCTTTCTTTCCAAATGCTTCAGCAAGTTTCACCTGAGCTTCACACTGGATTTTGATAGCTTCATGAGCAAATTTAATCGCCTCAGCCATTTCTTCTTCAGAACATTCGTCGAATTGTCCTTCTACCATCATCACAGAATCTGCAGAAGCACCAACCATGATGTCCATGTCGGCTTCCTTAAGAGCTGTTCTACTAGGGTTAAGTACAAATTCACCGTTTATTCTGGCTACTCTTGCTTCAGAGATAGGTGTTTCAAATGGAATATCAGATAACTGAATGGCAGCAGATGCCGCTAATCCTGCCAGTGCGTCTGGCATAACCTCATCGTCATGAGACATTAGCTGAATCATTACCTGTGTTTCGAATTTGTAATCTTTCGGGAATAGAGGTCGTAATACACGATCTACTAAACGCATTACTAAAATTTCTTCACTACTTGGTCTTGCTTCTCTCTTGAAGTATCCTCCAGGAAAAAGACCTGCCGCAGCAAATTTTTCGCGGTAATCCAATGTTAATGGAAAGAAATCCATTGTTGTAGGTTTGTACGAAGATACTACCGTACATAGTAACATGGCTTTACCCATTTGGACAACAACCGACCCATGGGCCTGTTTTGCCAGTTTTCCGGTTTCGAGAGAGATGGTTCTGCCATCTCCCAGGTCGATAACCTCTTTAAAAGTTTGTGGAATCATAATAATTTCAAATTTGATCTGAATAACTTCAACCAGATCATTTAGTTAAACAAAGGTCTCCGCCATCCGGACGGCCGGGTTGTGTGTTGTGTGTAGTTGTAAGTTGACCAATGAAAAACTACCCCTTGGGCGACAATTTTTGAATGCCTGAAACTCGATCAGGACCTTCTAAATATAAATAAAAAAAGGGGGCATGAAGCCCCCTGAAAATTATTTTCTTAATCCTAGTTCCTTTACGATGGCACGATACCTCATGATATCCTTCTTCATTAAGTAGTCTAGTAAACTTCTTCTCTTACCTACCAGCATTACTAGTGAACGCTCTGAGTTATAATCTTTACGATTTTTCTTCAGATGCTCAGAAAGGTGTGCGATTCTGTAAGTGAACAATGCGATCTGTCCTTCAGCTGAACCGGTATCGGTTTTACTTTTACCGTGCTTGGCGAAGATCTCTTCTTTTTTCTCTTTTGCTAAATACATTCCAATATTATTTAAATGATTTTTATGTATTGACAGTTTTTCCGTCAGGCGGCAAAGGTACTACTAATTTAGAAATTACCTACCTAAACCTTATTTTTTATTCTAATTGGATTATGCTCTTACCGGTTGATTCTGAATAAGATCCAGATAAAGGTTCACTTTATTCTTTAATTCAGAGCGTTTGGTAATAAAATCCAGAAAGCCCTTTTCTTTTAGAAATTCTGCTGTCTGGAAATCTTTTGGCAGATCTTTTCCAGTGGTATCCTTTACAACTCTGGGGCCAGCAAAACCAATCAAAGCTCCGGGTTCAGAAATATTAATATCACCCAGCATAGCAAAAGAAGCAGTGGTTCCACCTGTGGTAGGGTCGGTGGCTAAGGATATGTAGGGTATTTTGGCATCTGCCAACTGGGCTAACTTAACAGATGTTTTTGCCAGCTGCATTAAAGAAAGTGCTGCCTCCTGCATTCTGGCACCACCAGATTTAGAAATGATCATGAATGGAATTCTGTTCTGCAGCGCATAGTCTGCAGCCCGGGCGATCTTTTCACCAACCACAGAACCCATACTACCTCCAATAAATTTAAAATCCATACAGGCGATCACCAGGTCTTTGCCTTTAGATTTACCTACGGCACATCTTACCGCATCCTTTAATCCAGTTTTTTCCTGTGCAGCCTTAAGACGATCTGTATATTTTTTAGTGTCCTCAAAATTCAAAGGATCTTTAGAGGTCATTCCTTTATCAAGTTCCTTGAACTTATTATCATCGAAAAGGATCTTAAAATATTCATTACTACCAATCCTTACATGGTAACCATCCTCGGGGCTCACATAGAAATTACTTTCCAGTTGTTCTGCATCCACGATTTTACCCGTAGGGGATTTATACCACAAGCCTTTAGGAACATCCTTTTTTTCCTCTGTAGGTGTCTGTATACCTTTTTGTGTTCTTTTAAACCAAGCCATTTACTTACAATTTTTATCTTTCGATGATCAACTTTATGGCAATAAAAAAACAGCCTTTAAGAAAAAGACTGTTGCTTTATTTTATAATGTATTTACGTTATTTAAATCTTCAAATGCCTTTTTTAGACGGGCCTTGAAAGTTAATTCTCCTTCACGGATCCATTTTCTTGGATCGTAATATTTTTTGTTTGGGACATCGTCACCATCAGGGTTACCAATTTGAGTCGCCAGGTAATCCTTCTTCTCAGACATATAATCACGTATGCCTTCAAGGTATGCATATTGAAGATCGGTGTCGATGTTCATCTTTATTACACCATATCCAATTGCTTCGCGAATTTCCTCTACTGTCGAACCACTTCCACCGTGAAAAACAAAATCTATATGATTTTTCTCAACTCCGTATTTCTCGGTAATATGTTCCTGAGAGTTCTTAAGGATCTTCGGGGTGAGTTTTACATTTCCAGGTTTGTATACACCGTGAACATTTCCAAAGGCTGCTGCTATAGTGAACTGGTCGCTAACCTTGCTTAATTCTTCATAGGCATAGGCTACTTCTTCGGGCTGCGTATACAATTTCGAAGAATCTACATCTGTATTATCCACTCCATCTTCTTCACCTCCGGTGATACCCAGTTCGATTTCTAAAGTCATTCCCATTTTAGACATACGCTCCAGGTACTTTTTGCATATCTCTATATTCTCTTCCAGGGATTCTTCTGAAAGATCTATCATATGAGAGCTGTATAGTGGTTTCCCAAATTGTTCATAGTGTTTTTCACTGGCGTCTAAAAGGCCATCGATCCAGGGAAGCAATTTCTTTGCACAATGGTCTGTATGCATAATAACCGGCACTCCATATAATTTTGCCATTTCATGGACATGTTTAGCCCCGGCCACGGCACCTGCAATAGCTGCTCTTTCACCTTCATTAGAAAGTCCCTTTCCAGCATTAAATTGAGCACCACCATTAGAAAACTGAATAATAACAGGAGAATTTAATTCTGCAGCTGTTTCAAGTACCGCGTTTACGCTACTAGATCCAATTACATTTACCGCCGGAAGAGCGAAGCCCTTCTGTTTAGCATAATTAAATATTTCCTGTACTTCTTTTCCTGTGGCAACGCCTGGTTGGATATTGTGACTCATAACTTTTGTTGATTAGGCTTACAAAAATAAGAAAATAAACCGGCTTAGAAAGGATAATTGATTCCTACATTATAAACAGCGTTCGAGAAGTTATAGTCTCTAAACCAGCGATTGCCTACTGGCTGTGCAGGATCATGAGTTTTGAAACCTATATCGAAGCGAAGAACGAAAAAATTAAAATCATATCGCAGGCCAAAACCACTCCCTATGGCGAGTTCCTTGAGGTCGCCCAGACCTTCAAACTTATATTCCGGCAGGTCTACATTGTCCAGGACGTTCCAAATATTTCCAACATCTACGAATAAGGCGCCTTTAAATTCATCTATCAATCCAAACCTATATTCCCCATTAAAGGCCAGTTTCATATTTGCTTCATTGAATTCAAGAATACTACCACTGCTTCCCGGGCCCAGGTCATAAGCCTGCCAGGCGCGGTTATCGTTAGGACCACCGCCAAAAAAGGTTTTTGTGATCGGAATACTGTTGGCATTTCCGTATGGAACGGCAATCCCGCCAAAGGCTCTAACCGCGAATATTCTTTCTCTACCCAGGTCCCAGTGTTTAATAAAATCTACTTCGGTTTTTGCATATTGAGAATAGGCGACCCCGGTCACTTTATTATTACCTTGTTCATTCTGTTCATAATTAAAAACCCCAGATAAAAGTGAAAGCAAGTTTCCGGCAGTTTCGATTTTAAATCGAAACCTTGAAAATTCCTTATCATAAAGGCTCTCCCTGGTATTCCATAGATAAGTGTAATTAGTAGCGAAGATCAGGTTATTCTCGGTGAGCCTCAATTTCCGTTCGTAGATATCCAGCACATTAAAGAATTCTTCTTCGTTAAGGCCGGTGTTGGGGAGATCTTCAGAGATCACATAATTAATAAATTGGTCTGCCTCCCGGGGAATTTGAAGGGACGGGTTTTCTGAGGGGTCTTCGAAAATAAAATTACTGTCCTGGGCCAGGTTATTTAATTCTTCAAATGAGTTACGATATACATTGAAATAATTCTCGGTATTAAGATTACGAACGTATTGGATGTTCAGTAGATCAAGGCTGTTCGATAATCTTTTAGAGGGTTTCCAGCCGTAATTCAGGATCCCGGAAAAAGTTTGTTTATCCAAACCAATATTTCGTTGTGTGCTAAAGCCAAGGCTAACATTTGTGAAAGGCGACATATATTTAGGGATCACCTTTTCTGTATCTATGGGTAGAAATATTCGCGGAAGACTTAACTTAAGATCTGCTCCAACTTCAGTAATGTCAAAAAATCGGTTTTCGTCCTTGCTTGCAGCAGCATCTGTGGAGGAGGCAATACTGCCACGGCCAGAAAGCTCCAGGTTTTCTAATCCTCCGAATATATTCCTGATGAGAAATGAACCTCCAAAACCAATTCCAAATTCCTGAATGTTACTTTGTGAAATGTCAAAATCGAAACCCAGAGAATATTTTGGAAGTGGTGTGAGGAAAATATTGGTAACAAGATCTGTGTTTGTAGAATCTGCCGGATCCAGGGAATATTGAATTTCAGGATATTTAAATATTCTAAGAGCATTAAGCCTGTTGTAAGTACGGGTGCGATCTGTATCTCTATAGATATTACCAGGTTTTATAAAAATCGCATCACTAACAGCCTCCGGTTTGTAACGCATTTCGTCGAAACTATATAGGGTGTAACCTTCGATGCTGGCACTGTCTGTTAGGGCCTTATTTCTTTGGGAATATGCATAATCTGTAAAAATATTGACTTTACTGATATTATGAATTTTGAAAGGTGTCCTCGTGATACTGTCGCCCAGATTGTTTCTTTGATTTTTGATGATCAAGGTCGTATTAACCTTATGACCTGTGCTTACCGTATCTGCATCAAAACTTATGTATTCCTGGTCAAAATTATACACCCCATTATTTCTAAATAACTGTGAAAGTCTATCACGCTCTTCATTAAAATCCAGTGTATTGTACTGTATTCCCGGTTTTATTTCACTAGCAGCTTTGTGTATATCATATAACGAATCCAGGGCTTTGGAAGAAATTTCAGTTTTAATAGAATCTACCAGGTAAGGTTCATGAGGTGTTACATAATACTCAACCCTTGCCCGCTTTTTCTTGTCTTCTAAAGGGATGATCTTATAATCTGTTTCCACATTGAACCATCCATTGTTCCAATACCATGATTTTAAGCGGTTCAAAGATTTTTTTGATTCTTCCCTGTTAACCAGTACCGGGGCCTCACCCGTTCGCTTTATCCATTCATTGAATTCTGCTTTGGAATGTATATATCTTTCAAATTGTTTTTTAGAAAGTAGGGCCGTGAGCTTTCGTCTCTTTTTTTCGTTTTCCAGAAACTTTACGGTTAAAGTGCTGTCTATGTTGGGTCTGGCCAGATTGTAAAAATGTAATCGAAGGGGAAAGCCCAGGATACGGGTATTTGGCTCCTGGTATAATCTACTATAGATCTTAGGGTCCTTAACTTTTTCCCCATCGCTGAATATTTCATTCTTTACCAAAAGACTCTGATCAGGACCGAGTCTTTTAACGGCGTTACAGCTAATTATTAAGACGAGAGTTAAGAAAAATAATAATATTTTTGCCAGAAGCCGTTTCAAACATCGATGTTTAGAGGCTCAAAAATACATTTTTTGAATGGTTAGCAAAAGCCAGATTAAGTTAATAAAAAGTCTTTCTCAGAAAAAGTTTAGAAATGTTCATGGACTTTTCGTAGTGGAAGGAATAAAAGGGATCAAAGAATTTCTAAATTCTGATTACGAATTGGTTTCAATTTATTCTACCGGGGAATCATTTAATATTCAGGAGAAACTTTTTACAAGGATTGATGAGCTGGAGTTAAAAAAAATCAGTTCCCTGAAAACTCCTCAGAAGGCATTAGCTGTATTTAAAATTCCAAATGCAAAAGAGCCAGAACTTTCCGGTTTAACTATTGCCCTCGACGGAATCCGGGATCCGGGGAACCTTGGAACCATAATAAGATTATGTGATTGGTTTGGGATTAAAAATTTGATCTGCTCCCGGGATACGGTAGATTGCTATAATCCCAAAGTAGTTCAGGCTAGTATGGGATCTTTAACCAGGGTTAAAATTCATTATCTGAACCTAAAAGATTTGCTGGCAGAAAATCAAGATCTACCTATTTTGGGTACTTTGCTGGAAGGTGAGAATATCTATACTAAAAAACTACCGGAATCCGGGATCATAATCCTTGGGAATGAAG
>JBFGDP010000053.1:0-11747 GCA_041580575.1 Christiangramia sp. | reverse complement strand
GCTCAATTTTGAAGAGGTAAAGAAAGGGGATGCGGTATTTATAAATACCGGGAAGGTACATGCCATTGGAGGTGGGGTGTTGCTTGCAGAGATACAACAAACATCAGACATTACTTATAGGATCTATGACTGGGATAGGGTAGATGCAAATGGAGAGAGCAGAGAACTTCATACGGCCTTGGCCCTGGACGCTCTAGATTTTAAAAAGAAGGATGACTATAAATTAAATTATGAAAAGGAATTAAATTGCTCATCAGAGATCGCATCCTGTGAGTATTTTACAACTAATTATTTGCCGGTAAATAGGCAGTTAGAAAAGGATTATTCAGTTTTAGATTCTTTTGTTATATATATGTGCGTTGGTGGTATGGCTAAAATTTCGGTAGGTGCTAAAACTGAGATTCTACAGAAAGGTCAGAGTTTACTTCTTCCTGCAAGCATAGAGAAAGTAAAGATCCAGGCAGAAAATGCCGAATTACTGGAAGTATACATTAAATAAGGGAATAGGGAAGCCTAGGGTATTAATAATAATGCACTTGAGCTCAAGCCGGCTTCAGAATTTTCATGAGCTTTTCTGCTAACTGCTAATTTAAATTCCACAGGCTTATTTATATGAATATTTTATGCATTTGAAGTTCAATTTTTGAATCCCAGAATAGAATCAATATTATTAAGTTCTTCGGTACTGAATTCTATTTTCTGAATCGCCGCGATATTATCCTCCAGCTGTGCAACTCTGCTCACACCCACAAGTACCGAGGTAACTCGCTGGTCTTTCAATAACCAGGCAACGGCCATTTGTGCCAGACTCTGACCCCTATTTTCTGCGATCTTATTCAGTTTTTGCAGCTTAATAACCATTTCTTGGGAAATTTGATCCTTATCCAGGTAGCTGCCTTGGGTAGCAGCTCTGGAATCTTCAGGAATTCCATCCAGGTATTTAGAAGTTAAAATTCCCTGTTCCAGCGGTGAGAAAACAATACTTCCAATTCCTGTGTTTTCCAGTGTTTCCAGCAATCCATCCTCAACCCATCGATCCATCATATTATATCGTGGTTGATGAATTAAAAAAGGCGTCCCCAATTGTTTTAAAATTGCAGCCGCTTTGACGGTATCTTCTGCATTATACTGGGAGATGCCAACATATAAAGCCTTTCCCTGCCTTACGATTTGATCTAATGCTCCCATGGTTTCTTCTAAAGGAGTATCTGGATCTGGACGGTGATGATAAAATATATCGACATAATCCAGCCCCATTCGCATTAAGGATTGATCAAGGCTGGAGATAAGATATTTTCGGGATCCAAAATTGCCATAAGGTCCGGGCCACATATCCCATCCTGCCTTTGTTGATATGATCAGCTCATCTCTGTGAGATTTTAAATCTTCCTTAAAGATCTTTCCGAAATTTTTTTCTGCGGAACCATAAGGTGGGCCATAATTGTTAGCGAGATCAAAATGAGTAATGCCATTATCGAAAGCCGTACGAAGGATGGCCCTGGCGTTATCAAAATTATCGCGATCACCGAAATTATGCCACAGGCCCAGGGATATCATAGGCAATAGAATGCCGCTTTTCCCGCATCGTCTGTATTTCATTTTTTCGTATCGGTCTTCAGAAGCCTGGTAATTACTCATAAAATTCAATTCTTAATTGAATACGAATTTATGAAAAATAGAATAAGTAAATATAAAAGGTTAAGAACCTACCTTTTACTGAAAGTTAGGGTTGTAGAGGAATCGGTATTGCCAGGACGAAGTCTAATTTGCGAAGCAGTTGCTGAAATCACATCATAATTATTGGCCAGTTCACCCAATTTACCATTGGAACTAAAGAAAATATGAAAATCTACATCGTCGAAGGCATCAAACTCATCTCCCGAATCATTACTAATTCTCCAGGTCCCTGTCACTTCATCTGATAATGCCCGGGCAGAAAGAATATTCCCATCATCAAATCGAAATACATAATCACTATAGTTGGCCGTTTCGTTAGAATTATTGAAAATATATTCTGATATTTTCCATTCGCCCTGCTGTACGATCAAATTTAACTCCCTTGCCTCAGCCTCTGAGAGATCAATATCATCCCTGTCTGTATCACAAGATAAGATCAGACTCACGATCAATAAAAGAAAGACAGTTTTTAATCTTTTCATAGGGATCAAGATTATTTGGTGACTTTAGAAGAAACGTAAATCTATAAAACCTATTGTTTTTATTTAAGGAAATTTTAAGAATTAACATTTGATAAATTTCCTTGTAAAGATTCACCTTACTAATGTGCGCCGGAGATGATTTCACACCGGTTTTTATATCAATTTACTATATAGAAATTGTAACAATTAAAATGTAAATCTAAACCTTAACGGTATTTTAGATTTTCCTGATTCCCTATTTATATAAATTTGAACATAGATTTGTTTTCTATTAAGTTAAAGTCAATTATCCTGGAAAACGCCAGTAAGCTATAAAATGATTTTTAGGTTCATATTAATTATTGGAAAGTCATGCAACTGATCAACATTTTAAAAACCGGGGAGACATATCAGATCAATGCATTGCATACTGTAAAATTATTGGGTGTAAATTTATTCTCCAGATCCAGATCCTATTCTTTTTCTGAAGAAAATAATGAATGGTACGAAATAAAATCGGGGAAAAGGATTTCTTCACAGGCTGAAATAAAGCTAAATAAATGGCTAAAAGACCATCAAAAATTTATTGAAAAAACCTGACATGATTTATTAAAATTGATGTATATTTAAATCATAACTCGCTGAAATTCAGATTTTTTTAGAGTTGTGATCCCTACGAAATGTCCCAGATTAAAATATTTATTTATTAAAAATTGATATTTATGCAATCTCAGGCAAAAAGGGAAGATCAGGTTAAATTCGTGATATTTATCATCAGTATTCTCCTAATAATTATTATCACTATTTCTGAATAATACATCGCTTTGATTATTCAAATTCAAGGCTCGGTCCTTTGTGCCGCTTGGTATATTATTGTTTCCCATTAAATCCACTACTTTTTAAAACTTATCTATTTTAAACCTTAATCTTCATAAGGTATAATGACTTGATTAATAATTCCAGTCTTCAAAGAAAACGTGAATTGATTATTTCATTTAATTCCAGACTGAAATAACGGAAAACTGCTCTAAAATGTTAAAAAACTCTTTAGGGCCTGAAGATTGATTTTTCATTTGGGCCAGATATAGCTAAAGTTAGTATAAAGTTTTTCTAATTTTTTAGTCAGGATTTGAAATTCCTATAACTTTAATATGATTAATCAACCAAAAATTATCAAATGAGTAATAAAAAAGAAAATTTTGCACGCTTTGGGATGGCTGCAAAAGGCGCAGTATATTGTTTAATTGGTGTTCTAACGGCTCTGGCTGCATTTGGCCAGGGGGGAGAGCAAACCGGTGGTAAAGGTGCCATGCAATATCTGGCACAGCAGTCATATGGACAAATTTTACTGGCCATATTAGGTATCGGGCTATTAGGTTATGTATTCTGGAGAATGTACCAGGTATTTGCCAATCCTAAGGGTCTGGATGATGATACCAAAGGTTACGGTAAAAGAGTGGCCTATTTTATTAGCGGGCTCATATATGGTGGTTTCGCCTATTATGCTTTTAAGCTGGCCTTTGGAAGCAGTTCTGGCGGATCGGGCTCAATGATGGGTTCGTTAATGTCTGGGTCTAATGGTGATGTTATCGCAATTATTATTGGAGTTGGAATGGCTATTAAAGCAATATATGATCTATATCGGGCTTATTCCAACAAGTTTCGAGAAGAGGTTGAAGAAGCCGGGATGGACCAGAAGGAACAAAAGTTATTGATTAATGCGGGTAAATTTGGACATACCTCCAGGGGTGTGGTTATTGGATTAATGGCATACTTAACTCTAAAATCTGGACTGGCCAGTGGCAGCAATGTTAGTACCCAGACCGATGCCTTTAGCTATATTCAAAATGAATTTGGATCAATAGTACTGGGAATTGTTGCTCTTGGATTTGTAGGTTATGGAATTTACATGCTTATAAAAGCTAAACATCCGTCCATTAGCGTTGCCAGTCTCAGATAATCTATGCCGGGATGATATTAATAAAGCCTTTGATCTCTAATCAAAGGCTTTTTTGTTGAAGGCTTAATCTTTTATGAGTTCATCAAAATTTGTAGCCCTTAATCCCTCTATGATTTTATAAAATTCCTGTTGGGTATTTTGGAAAAGCTGCTGATCTGATATCTCATTCGAAGAATTTTTTTCCAGGTATTCCTGGCAGGCCCTGAGCAGTTCTACCAGATGGTCTGACTGAATATAATATACAGACATGGTACTTTTATGTATTAGATCAGAGATCATTTTTGGATTCTTCTGTTCTACAGCTGAAAGGAAATCATCCAGATACCCTTCAAATGAACTTGCCGTATTGATCACGAATTTCTTTAAAAACTCCGGCTTCTTATGGGTCATTTTGACAAATCGAGAAAGATCAAATGATGCCTGGGAGTGTGTTAAGGAAAAGTCCTCCTCTTCCAGATTCGAGATTTCTTTAGTTCCCTCATACAATTGAGGAAGATCGGGTTTGGTTTTGATGTAATGAGATAAAACTTTATATAGATCGTCTGGTCCAAATGGTTTGCTGATGAAATCATCTATACCTACGCGAGAAATTTGATCCTGGACATTTTCACGACTGGTTGCAGACAGTGCAAGAATTGCCGGTTGAGCATCCAGTTGCAAACCTCTAATAGTTGATGCTGCGTCAAAACCGTTCATAATTGGCATATTAAGATCCAATAAGACCACATCATAAGTATCTCTTTTTACTGCTTCGATCGCCTTTTGACCATCCTCGGCTGTATCAAATTTTATCTTCCAGTCTTTAAGATATTCAGAGATTACAAATACATTTATTGGGTTATCTTCAACTACCAGTACCTTTACTGAATCCAGATCCTCGGTTTCAATTCTATCAAAGATCTGCTTTGCTTTAGGGTTGGCCGAATCATAAACTTGATATTGTATCTGAAAACTGAATTCAGAACCTTTGCCAATTTCACTTTTAACCTCCATCTTACTGTTATGGAGCTGAAGCAATTTTTGACTTATGCTTAATCCCAGCCCCGTACCACCTAATTCAAGATTAACGTCGAAACTGGCTTGTGCAAATTCCTTGAAAATACTTTCGAGTTTATCTTCTGGGATACCAATTCCTGTATCCACTACTCTGAAATGTATTATGGTGTTTTTACTATCTATATTTACAAGATCTATTGCTAATTTGATTTCGCCCTCACAAGTAAACTTGATGGCGTTACCCAAAAGGTTAGTCAAGATTTGGGTCAATTTTATTGGATCTCCGGTAATATAATCCGGGATGTCATCATCAATCTGTGCATATAGACCAATTCCTTTTTCCTTGCATTTTAATTCTAGAGAGGCGATCAAACTATCAACAAGAATCCTGATAGAAAATGATTTTTTCTCCAGTTTCATCTGTTTCGCATCCATTTTGCTTAGATCTAGCAAATTATTAACCAGATTAAGTAAATTCTCTGAAGAAACCTTTAAAATATCTGCATACTCCTTCTGCTTTTTATTCAATGGAGTTTTAGATAACAGATTTCCAATTCCTAAAATTGCATTCAGGGGTGTCCTGATTTCATGACTAATAGTAGCAAGAAAATCTGCTTTGGCTTTAGAATTTTGTTCGGCTTTGCGCTTGGAATTTATTAATTCCTGTTCATATTTCTTTCTGTCGGTAATATCAAATATGGTCGCACGATACCTGTTATTGTCTACTTTAGAACCCTGAATTTCCTTTACGTTAATAAGTGCCGGAAAGGTAGATCTGTCTTTTTTTCTTATATCGAAATTAATCTCATTGGCGAATCCCTGAATTCTTATTAAAGGAAAAAAATGAGTCTCAAAGAAGATCTTTCCGCCCATATTGAAGAGATCCTGAATCTTAACTTTACCAATAATTTCATCACGATCATATCCTAACCAATTCAGAAGGGTAGCATTTAAGTTGTAAATAATACCCGTATTGCTGAAGGAAATATAACCACAGGGCGCGTCATGGTATAATTCTTCTGCAGATTCATATACCTTTGACCCAACTTTCTTTTCTAAGTTTTTACTCATACGGCCGCACCTTCTAAATAGGTCTTTATGGCCTCAATGGTTTCTTTTGGAGCACTTAGGTTAGGGCAATGACCCGTGGCATTGATCAACCTGAAATCACTATTTTTGGTAGATTCATGTACATATTTGCCAACTTCAACAGGGGCAATCACATCCTCTTTACACTGTATGATTAATGATGGAATTTTAAGCGCTTTCAGATCTTCGCGGTTATCCCCGAAAAAAGTAACTTTTGCAAAATGTTTGGCGATTTCCGGATTGGTGCGACAGAAACTATTGGTAAGTTCCTCGCCGAGTTCTGGATTACCTGGATTTCCCATTATCACAGGTGCCATATTTGAAGCCCATCCCAGATAGTTGCTTTCTAAAGCTTCAATTAATTCCTCAATATCTTCCTGGTTAAAACCTCCGTTATACCCATCTTTATTAATGTAGCAAGGTGAAGGTCCAACCATTATGATCTGTGAAAATATCTCTGGATTATTATTTGCCGCCAGTACGGCGATCATCGAACTAACTGAATGGCCAACTAATATTATATTATCTAATTCCAGGGCTTTGCAAATTTCAAGAATATCATCTGCATAGCCTTGAAGATTATCATATTTCACCTTGTCATAATAAGATTCTACAGAGTTGCCGGCACCCACATGGTCAAATAAAATGACCTTATAATTTTCCTCAAAAGCAGGGTACACGTAACGCCACATATTTTGATCACATCCGTACCCATGTGCAAACATTATTGGTTGTGTACCATTACCCTTTACAGTAACATTATTTCTTTTTAAGATATCAGCACTACTAATGGGAGTCATGGGCTATAGTTTATAGTTTCAAATTTACACCTTTTAACTTAGGATACTTTATTATATCTGCGTTTAGACGTGTAAATAATAGTGGAAATATATTAAAAAAATATGGATCTAAGTTTTAGTATGAAATCAGGCTAACCTATTAAAATCTTAATCAGTTTTTCCTGGTATACCTCTCAATAAACCATATTTGCTATTTTTTTTATAGTCTGATTATCGGTTTTATGCCATAAAAATTACCGATGGTTTAAATAAAAACATAGCTATAAATAGGAGATAGTTTTATAAGATGGCAGACCCGAAGCTTTGGGGAACCTACAAATCTTATTTTTCTGAAATAAAAAAATCCAACCACGTTGTGTGATTGGATTTTTTATGGTCGGGGTGGCAGGATTCGAACCTGCGGCCTCCTGCTCCCAAAGCAGGCGCGATAACCGGGCTACGCTACACCCCGAAAAGTAATTAACATTTTTAGTCCATTCCGATCCAAATCACTTTATAAAAGTAGCCGGGAAGCGGAGGGAATCTATTCCAATTTTTCAGCCAGAAAAAGAGAATAAAGAACCACAGACTAAAAATTTAGCGGAGAGACCGGGATTCGAACCCGGGCATCCAAGAAGGATGACAGCTTAGCAGGCTGCTGCATTACCACTCTGCCACCTCTCCGTTATTTAAGAACTTCGCAAGTATTTTTGCGGTTGCAAATGTAGCTTTTACTTGGAAACCATCCAAGCCTTTTCAGCCATTTTTTGATTTAATATTCGAATAAATTTTTAATAATCTTACCATCAGTATAGTAGCTAAAGCATTTTTTTTAGAATTATTTCTGCGAATTTTTAAAATTGAGTTTAGAGACCTCTCAGGCTAATTTTTTTTCCTGGATTCGATTCTCCAGTTTTATATCTTTAATCCAATTCTTAAACCTCCCCAACCCTCAGTTTGCCCAGTATTAAATTCTTTGGTTATGACACTTTTGGTGTATTCCAGGTAAACAAATTTATATTTTACTACCAGGCCATAATCCCATTGTGCTTTAATCCGTGTTACATCGTCAGCCGCAATTGTATATACGCTTTCGCTAAAAAGTCCACCCTGTAAAGTTGCATCGTAACCAACCAGATAGATCCTGGGATTTTGATATATATAGAGTTGAAATGCTCTTTTAGCCGAATCAGCATTTAAAGGTGAATTAAAAAGACCAAGAATATTACTAAAACCAATATGCGCATCGGTATACATTGTCCCCGCCCTAATTCCCAGATCTGAATTTAAAAAAATCAGGTCCATTAGATCTATAATAGATCTTTCATGACGTAGGTTGTAATTTAGAAGTAAATCATTGCTTATTTGATTGCTCCAACCTTTCGGGATCCAGTTTCCAGTGGCTTCGTGGATGAATACCTGACCTTCCTCGCCATAGGCAATAGGTCCTATCACCCCGAGCGATAATGATGAATTGAACCTAGAACCAGTTTCAGGCCTGTCTGTAGAACGGAAGAGTTTTAAGTATAATGAAGCTGAAAATGGACGTTCATCCAACTGTATGTGTGGTGAACTTATTACGGGAGGAGTAAATGAAATATGTTCGATCGCCAGCCCATGCCTTGATTTACCGGTGGTGTTAATGAATAAAAAATTCAGGGGGTTTCTGTCAAACAGAGGTGCGATAAATTCAAAACTAACGCCCTGCGTATAATTATCATCTGAATGGCTGAAATAATCATTATCATAATTAATCCTGAAATAAGCCTCAGTTTCAAAATTTCTGAACGTACTGAAGTTGGAAACCTTCTGTGCACTTAGATCTGCACTGAAGAGCAATACAAGAAGAAATGGGAAAACTAAACCAGCACGTATTTTTTTAATCATTCTAACCATGCTTATTTACCTATAAAATTATAAAGGTTGTTCACGGCTTTGGAATGATTTCGAACGAATGGATTTTTAGGATCCCAGACGTATCCAGCCAGGACAGCGCAGATCTGTTCTCTAACATGGGGATTTGGTTGGGTGTGAAAAAATATCTCTTGTAATTTTCCCGAATACCATTCTTTTACATAGGTAGAGAAAACATCCACACCTTTCTGAATATATTTAGAATACTCTGTTTCCCAATCTACAAGTTCGTTATTTATCTCCTTAAACGCAAGTTTCGCAGCAAGTAAACCAGACTCTGTTGCAAAGGCTACTCCAGAGGAAAAGACCGGATCTAAAAACTCTGCTGAATTTCCAGAGAGTGCAAATCCTTCTCCGTGTATGTATTTAACATTTTTGGAAACGTTCTTTAGTTTCACAGGTTCGAATTCATAGGGATAATCATCAAATCTGGTAGCATAATAATTTGTTTGTTCCAGCATTTTTCTGAATGCGTTCGTCTTGTCATCTCCAAATTGATCGAACCAGGCATTTGGACCTACGAAGCCTAGACTTGAATAACCAGTTGAAAATGGAATATACCAAAACCAGGTTTCCTTGTTAATGATCTCGAAACTAATTTGCTCCCCTTCAATTCCGCCAGGCCTTGAAAATTCTTTAATATGTGTAAAAATAGAAGAGTGGTCATATATCTTTGGCGGAGCTTCCAGTCCTAATTTTTCAGCCAGGACACGCCCGTTTCCGCTGGCATCTATTATAAATTTACATTGAAGAAAGTTTTCATCACCATTATTGTCCCTGGTTTGGATTGTCCAAAGGCCTTTAGAATAATTCAAAGCAATTACCTCGGTTTCGAATTTTATTTCTACTCCACGCGCCGTAAGATCATCGGTAAGAACCTTATCGAACTGAGCCCTGGGTACCTGCCAGGTCCAATCCCAGCCATTTCCGAATTTTTTACTGAAATCGAACTCGGCGATTTCGTAATTTCTAATAAACCTTGCACCATATTTTTTCTGAAAACCCTGAGATTCGAGAACTTCTAAAAATCCTGCTTCTTCGAAATTATCCATACATCTGGGAATCAGGCTTTCACCGATAGTGAATCTTGGAAATTTTTGCTTCTCAAGTACAAGAATGGAAGCTTTCTGCCTTTCCAGGTAACCCGCCGCTACGCTACCCGAAGGCCCTGCACCAATAATTACAATATCCCTGAATTCCATTTTTATTTAAAACCTATGGTCCCGGCAAACATAAATAGAAACCATGAATTGAGGTAGAATTACAGATAAATTTCTTAGGATCATTGAATTCGAAAATATTGCTATTTCAATTTCCTACACTGGTTCATAGTCCGTGTACACTGAAATTTTAAGAAGAGGAATTTTAATTTTTCGCAAAAGAATTCCACTATAAGTCGCGGTTTTGTTTTCTTTTAAATATGCTACATTTGTTTGAGCTTTTACAGGCTCCCAAACCTAAAACTACTAGTAGAAACGGTATATGCTGAATTTAGACAGTACACTAAAATTTAAAGATTTTTATCACGTCCTTTTTGAAAATCAAAAGATCCAACTCGGTCAACTTGCGGAACAGAGACTGGAAGATAGTTTTCAATTCCTAAAAAATTTTTCCAGGAATAAGGTGATATATGGTGTAAATACAGGTTTTGGACCAATGGCGCAATATAAGATCGCTGATGACGACAAGGTTGCCTTACAGTTGAATCTCATTCGGAGTCACGCTGCCGGTGCAGGAGCTATCATGGAGCCAGTATATGTAAAGGCCTTGATGCTTGCTCGCCTTAACACTTTATGCCTGGGGAAATCGGGTATTCACAGGTCTGTTGCAGAAGTGCTAATTCAATTAATAAATAAAAATATTACCCCTGTGATCTTCGAGCATGGTGGGGTGGGAGCCTCGGGAGACCTGGTACAGCTGGCACATCTTGCACTGGTATTAATTGGTGAAGGGGAGGTTCTATATGATGGGGAGCGAAGGTCGACCAATTCGGTTTTCAGGGAACTAAATATCAAGCCGGCCGAAATAATGATCAGGGAGGGGCTAGCGATTATGAATGGGACTTCTGCGATGACAGGAATTGGGTTGGTTAATTTGATCTATTCTAAAAGGCTATTGAACTGGGTAATATATTGCAGTGCAGTGATCAACGAAATCGTGGAAGCATACGATGATCACTTGTCATTTGAGTTGAATGCAGCAAAGTTGCATCCCGGCCAGCAGGAAATAGCAGAACAAATGAGAGGTCACCTTTCAGATTCTGCTCTAACTCGCGACCGCAATGATCATCTTTATGCAGATGGGGCAGACAGGAATACTTTTTTTAAAGAGAAGGTACAGGAATATTACAGTCTAAGATGTGTTCCGCAGATATTAGGTCCGGTTAAAGACACTGTCGATAATGCGTTAAAAATATTGGTAGAAGAGGTGAATTCTGCCAATGATAACCCCATTATAGATGTGGAAACAGAACATGTTTACCACGGCGGAAATTTTCACGGAGATTATGTATCTCTGGAAATGGACAAACTACGCCTGGCCATCACCAAAACGTCTATGTTAGCAGAGAGGCAATTGAATTACCTGCTTAATGCTAAATTGAACGATATTTTGCCTCCTTTTGTCAATATGGGAATTCTTGGATTAAACTTCGGTATGCAGGGGGCTCAATTTACTGCGGTTTCAACTACTGCAGAAAATCAAATGCTCTCAAATTCCATGTATGTTCATAGCATACCAAATAATAATGATAACCAGGATATTGTAAGTATGGGAGCAAATTCAGCCAACATGACAAAAAAGGTCATAGATAATAGCTTTGAAGTGATTTCTACTGAACTAGCTACCATTTTACAGGCCTTACATTTCCTG
>JBFGDP010000052.1:0-11991 GCA_041580575.1 Christiangramia sp. | reverse complement strand
GTTCAAAATGGAGCGAAGCTTAGCATTCCTGCGGGCACTAAGATCACTGCCAGGAGCGATAGTGAAACTGATGCTACCAATATTTATATCGTAATACAACAAGGAGGAAAAATAGAAATAAATGGTACCGAGGGGAATCCAGTCGTTATGTCTTCTACTTCTGGCGAGGCAGGTAGCTGGGGAGGCCTGGTGATCGCGGGGAAAGCACCAACAGACGCGGGTGTTAACGCAACTGCTGAAGTAGGCGGAATTCTATATGGCGGCGATAGTAACACAGACAATTCAGGATCTATAAATTATCTAATACTGAAGGACGCGGGAGCAGCGATCAATTCAGAATCCCAATATAATGGACTTTCCCTATATGCTGTAGGATCAGGAACCACGATTAGCAATATAGCCATTATGAATGGCGCAGATGACGGTGTTGAATTTTTTGGCGGAACAGTGTCTATAAAAAACCTTTACCTTGAAAATAATGAAGATGACGCAGTAGACTGGACTGAAGGCTGGAATGGCACCATAGAGAACACTTATGTTTATCACACAATAGAGAATTTTTCAACTGCCATTGAAGCAGGTAAAAGGAATGCCCTTCCAAAAGTGATCAATTTCACAGCGGTATCTACAACCGGAGGTACAGCCTTGCAGTTCAAAGCTACATCTGGAGCCATTATCAAGGGCTTATCTTTATCTGGATATGAAACCGTTATAGATATCACCGATGAGAACAGAACAGACTTAACAGGTATTACTATAGACGGGAGTGCTGTAAATGTTACAGCCTCATATAATGCCGAGGCTACAGTAGATGTAGCTATGTTTTCATGGGCAAAATAGCTTAGATTGATTTTGTAATAATTTGAATATCAATAATTAGCCCACAAATAGAGGGTTGCAACGTGCGGCCCTCTATTTTATTATATTTTTTTAAATATTGACAAATTTAATGGCAAGATTTTTGAAATTTTATTTGTAAGTTTGTTTAAACCTCGATCAAAATAGAATGCAGCAAAAGTACCTATTTACCTTTTTTCTTTTCTGTTTCCTGATGATTGCCGTGCCGGCAGCCGCTCAGGATTCTGCTCGTATTTTAGATCGAACAGAACTTCCCATCGACGGTTTATCCATATATCCAAACCCTGTTACCGGAGGGAAAGTTTATATTTCCACTACAAAAAATCAGGACAAGGTAATCGAGATCTATAACGTATTGGGAAAACCGGTTCATAAAACCAGGCTAAGAGGTAGAGAGATGGATGTCTCCTCTCTAACTCCCGGAATTTACATCCTAAAGATACAGGAAGGTAAAGCCAAGGCTACCAGAAAACTAGTTGTAAAATAACATTGAACATATATATTTTAAAAAGCTTCTCTTTCAGAAGCTTTTTTTTATTGTGTAATTTTGAGCGAAATCTGAATTTTACCAATGCTGGAACAGGAAATCTTCAACATCGCCAATGAACAGGAGTTTGAAACTTTGGCTTTAGACGTGTTCGAGTATCAGTTTCAGCACAATGAAATTTATAAACAGTATTGCCGGCTCCTTAAAAAGCAACCGTCGAAGGTTAGAAATATCGAAGACATCCCGTTTTTGCCAATAGAGTTCTTTAAAAGCAAACGTCTTATTTCCGGAAATAAAAATCCTCAAATCACCTTTACCAGTAGCGGTACTACGGGATCTATTACAAGCAAACATTATGTAACCGACCTTGAATTATATGAGAAAAGTTTTTTAAAGGCTTTTGATCGGTTTTATGGAAGTCCAGAGAATTATATTTTCTTAGCATTATTACCTTCCTATCTGGAACGTAAGGGTTCTTCCCTGATTTATATGGCCGATGTACTTATTCAGAAATCCCAAAATCAGAACAGCGGTTTCTACCTTAATGAACTCAGCCAGCTATCAGATAAAATCGGCGAGCTTGATAAAAGTGGTAAAAAAGTTTTTCTAATAGGAGTATCATTTGCACTCCTGGACCTGGTAGAAAGCCGTATGTTTTCTCTGGAGAACACTATCGTGATGGAGACCGGAGGTATGAAAGGTAGACGAAAAGAGATGATCAGGGAAGAATTACACCACCTCTTAAGAACGGGATTTGGAGTAGATCATATTCATAGCGAATATGGAATGACCGAACTCCTTTCCCAGGCTTATTCTCAGGGTGAAGGGATTTTTGATTGCCCGCCATGGATGAAAATCCTTATACGGGATCCCGAAGATGCTCTTAGCCTGGTTCCTCAAGGTAAAACCGGCGGCATCAATGTTATAGATCTGGCCAATATTAATTCCTGTTCTTTTATTGCCACTCAGGATCTTGGCCGCAAAAGGAATAATGGAATCGAAATACTTGGAAGGTTTGATAACAGTGACATACGCGGTTGCAACCTGTTATTATTATAATTTTTTCTTCTAAGTTGTAAAGAGTCAGGAAGTTTTACGACACAATTAGTGCAGAATGAGAAATGGCACCCAAACATTTCCATTCTGTGGCTAAGTGAAAATTTTTCATATTAGATTGGTTAGTTAGTTGCAAACCCCTTGAGCATTCGTTCAAGGGGTTTTGTATTAGCACTAATTATTTTTAACCAGAAGTACTTATCAGGATTTTGCGAAAAATGCTATATATAAAATAAGGCATATCGCAATAAAAATAATGATATAACTAATTATGTTCTCTGCTTTTGTTTCACTCATAGATTAATAGCTTGCTATTAGATTTACGTAACCTATGGTTGTAGGGTTTTAAAAAGCGACATTCAGTATTTTTAGTTTATTTAGCGTGAATAATATACGTATTCTTTTTTCCTTTATTAATGATCACAAATTTATTATTGATAAGATCTCTCGCGGTGATGGTATAATCTTCTTTAACCTTCTCTTTATTTACAGATACAGAATTTTCCTTTAATGCTCTTCTGGCCTCACCGTTAGAGTTTAGAAATCCGGTTTTGGCTGAAAGCGCACCTATCATATCCAAACCGGCATCTATGTCACTCATCGCTACCTCTGCCTGGGGTACTCCTTCAAATACATCCAGGAAGGTCGCTTCATTCAGTTTTCTGAAATCATCTGCCGTACTTTTTCCGAATAATACTTCAGACGCAGTAACGGCATTTTCATACTCTTCCTCATTATGCACAGTAATGGTTACTTCTTTGGCCAGTTTCTTCTGTAGAATCCTTTGGTGAGGAGCCTCCTTATGTTCAGCTATGATAGCTTCGATCTCTTCTTTTTCCAAAAAGGTGAAAATCCTGATATATTTCTCAGCATCTTCGTCACTCGTATTCAACCAGTACTGATAGAATTTATACGGTGATGTTCTTTTAGGATCCAGCCAGATATTACCTCCTTCACTTTTTCCGAATTTGCTGCCATCACTTTTTGTGATTAAAGGACAGGTTAAAGCATAAGCTTTCCCTCCGGCCTTTCTTCTAACCAATTCGGTTCCCGTGGTTATATTACCCCATTGATCACTACCTCCCATCTGCAGCGTGCATTGCATATCTTCATAAAGGTGGTAAAAATCATAACCCTGAACCAATTGATAGGTGAATTCTGTGAATGACATTCCTTCTGTCCCTTCACCGGAGATCCTGTTCTTTACAGAATCTTTAGCCATCATATAATTTACGGTAATATGTTTTCCCACATCCCTGATAAAGTCAAGAAAACTGATCTCCTTCATCCAGTCATAATTATTTACGAGGATGGCATCATTCTCTTTTCCACTTTTAAAATCAAGGAACTGGCTTAATTGGTTTTTAACACACTCCTGGTTGTGCCTTAGGGTCTCTTCATCCAATAGGTTCCTCTCACTTGATTTCCCGCTTGGATCCCCTATCATACCCGTTGCACCGCCCACAAGGGCAAGTGGTCTGTGCCCGCATCTCTGCAAATGCGCCAGCAGCATAATTGGCACCAGGTTCCCTATATGTAAAGAATCGGCCGTTGGATCAAAACCTACATAGGCTGATCTCATTTTCTCATTTAAATGTTCTTCTGTTCCCGGCATGCTGTCGTGCAACATACCCCGCCAACGTAGTTCTTCTACCAGATTCTTTATCATTACTTATTAAATTTTATATCATCTTAAAAACAGCCGTAAAGATACCATAAAGCATCATTTTTCCTAAGTGGTTTAGCTATATTTACCGCATGATTCTAGTAACGGGAGGCACAGGTTTAGTAGGAGCCCATTTATTATTTGATCTGGCTAAGAAAAATGAACGGCTAAGGGCAATCGCCCGGCCTACAAGTGATCTTAAGGCTGTACATAAAATTTTCAGCTATTATGCAGATAGCTCTGAAGCAAACCTGCTTTTCAAAAAAATTGAATGGATAACCGGTGATATTACAAATACTCCGTCACTTGAAAAGGCGTTTAAAAGTATAGAATTTGTTTACCATTGCGCCGCATTTATCTCTTTTGACCCGGGCGACGAAAAAAAACTAAGGAAGATCAACATAGAAGGAACTGCCAATGTAGTTAACCAGTGTATACATCATGGCATAAAAAAACTCTGTTATGTTAGCAGTGTTGCTGCCTTAGGCACAATTTTGCAAAAAGCTAATATAGATGAGACAGCTCAATGGAATCCTGAAGTAGATCATAGCGATTATGCTATCTCGAAATATGGAGCAGAAATAGAAGCATGGAGAGCTACGCAGGAAGGAATACCAACGGTAATCGTAAATCCCGGAGTTATTATCGGTCCCGGGTTCTGGGATTCCGGAAGCGGCAAAATTTTTAGCAGGGTACACCAGGGATTGGCCTACCACTTCCCCAAAGTAACCGGATTTGTGGGAGTAAAGGACGTCGTGAGCTGCATGACGAAATTGATGAATGCTCCTTTTCAAAACAAAAATTACATTGTAGTTGCTGAAAATTTAAGTTTTGAGAAAGTTCTGAAAACCACCGCAGCTCACCTGGAAAAGCCTGAACCCTCTAAAAAATTGAAAAAATGGATGATTGCTCTAGGCTGGATATTTCAAAAGATAGGGAGCTGGTTCGGGATGAAAAGAGAGATCACCTATTCCAGCATTAAAAGTTTACACTCAAAAACCTATTATGATAATTCCAGGATAACTAATGATCTAGATTTCCGGTTTGAGCCAATAGATAAGGTTTTGAAAGAAACGGCCGGAATCTTTAAACGCGAACATCAGTCCTGATCTTTCGGAATCGCGTCGAATTTTATGGCCGGAACGATCAGGCTATCTTTCCTTTTAATTAGCTTCCCCCGCCCTCTCATCTTTAAGGAATCTACCTTAACGGAATCCAGTTTAAGCGTATCTAACGCCCTTAATGAATCTTTTATAGCCAGTTTGATACTGTCTTCTATCCTGACTTCGATTTCCCTAAGAGAATCCATCCTGGTTTTGATTATTTGCAGTCTTACCTTAACACTATCATAGATTCGTTCGTAATCTGAATATTGCTCAGAATAATAATCGTTGCTCCGCTCGAACTGAAGGCTATCAATATTAAAACGCTTAAAAATGAATTCTTCCGGATCTATGCCGGTACTTTCCAGTTTCTGTTTATTATAATTACGAGCAGCGTTTAACAAGGCAATTTCCGTTAACACATCGATCATTTTGCCTTCCGGAATAAGATCGTCCGGTCTTTCTGTTTTATCAAGATCCTGACAGGAAAATGAAATCAACAGCAGGAACACAACCAGGATTCTATTTTTAGAGCTATCGATCAAAGCTTAATCTTTCTGCATTTTTAGTGAATGGTGCGTGCTTAAAATTCTTATACACAAGTTTCCCGTTCACGAAAGTATGAGTGATCCTGGATTTAAAGGTAGTACCTTCAAAAGGAGACCACTGGCATTTAGAATATATATTATCTGGCTGTACCGCCCATGGAGAATTAAGGTCTACCAGGACCAGATCTGCCTTATAACCCTCCCTGATAAATCCTCTTTTTTCAATATCAAAAAGTATGGCCGGGTTATGACAGGCTTTTTCAACGATCTTTTCCAGGGTGATCTTACCCTGATGATGCATTTGCAATAAAGCAGGCAACGCATGTTGTACCAGAGGACCGCCACTTGGAGCCTTTGTATATACGTTCTTCTTTTCTTCTTTGGTATGCGGAGCGTGATCTGTGGCGATCACATCTAGACGGTTATCATTTAGTGCATCAAGCAGCGCCTGCTGATCTGTTTTTGTCTTTACAGCAGGGTTCCATTTTATGAAAGTACCTTTTTTCTGGTAGTCTGAATCATTGAACCACAGGTGGTGAATACAAACTTCTGCCGTAATCTTTTTATCCTTTAGCGGTTTTTTATTTGTGAACAGGCTTAATTCTTTAGCGGTTGAAACATGGAACACATGTAATCTCGCGCCGGTTTTCTTTGCCAGGGCAACTGCTTTAGAAGAAGATTTATAACAAGCTTCTTCACTTCTTATTTTAGGATGTAACTCTATTGGAATATCCTCACCATACCTGTCTATACATTCCTGCAGATTCTTCTTGATAGTATCTTCATCTTCGCAATGTACAGCGATCAAAACCGGTGATTTTTTGAAGATCTGCTCAAGTACTTTTTCATTATCTACCAGCATATTTCCGGTAGAAGAACCAAGAAATAATTTCAATGCGGCAACATTCTTAGGATCTATCTTTTCGATCTCACTAAGATTATCATTAGTTCCTCCAAACATAAAGGAATAGTTGGCATAAGAAGTTTCAGAAGCTATCCTGAATTTCTCTTCCAACTCTTCCATATTGGTAGTCTGCGGAAGCGTATTTGGCATTTCTATAAACGAGGTGATCCCTCCGGCCACTGCAGCCCTGGAACCGGTTTCAATAGATTCCTTGTGGGTTAGACCCGGCTCTCTAAAATGAACCTGATCATCGATAAGCCCGGGAAGCAAATGAGTCCCTTCAGCATCAAAAATGTTCACATCGGGAGATTTCGCACTGATACTTTCGGCTATTTCAACGATAATACCGTCTTCAACGAATACATCTCCATCTGTAATCTTTCCTTCGTTAACTATCTTCGCGTTCTTGATTAAAACCTTTTTCATTAGATCCTTTTCCTGTTAAACAGACTTTTAAGTTTCATTTTTATTACCCCAAAAACGGCTTCCGAAATTATGGAACCGCTCATTTTAGAAGTCCCCCGGGTTCTATCCGTAAAGATCACCGGAACTTCTACAATATTAAAATCAAGGAGATGAGCCTTGAACTTCATCTCTATCTGGAAAGCATAACCAATAAACTGAATTCTATCCAGATCTATTGCCTGCAGCACCTCCTTTTTATAACAAACAAATCCCGCGGTGGTATCCTGTATATCCATACCGGTCACAAACCTCACATACCTGGAAGCTAACCAGGACATTAATACCCGGTTCATTGGCCAGTTAATAACGTTTACCCCGGTGATATAGCGGGAACCAATGGCGACATCTGCACCATCCCTTTTACAGGTATTATACAACCTTATAAGATCATTGGGATTGTGGGAAAAATCGGCATCCATTTCAAAAATATAATCGTACTTCTTCTCCAACGCCCACTTAAACCCATGTATATAGGCCGTTCCCAATCCAAGCTTACCTACTCTTTCCTCAAGGAACAAATTATCCGGAAATTCTGCCTGAAGGGTTCTAACCCTGGTAGCAGTTCCATCGGGAGAATTATCATCTACCACCAGGATATGAAATTTACGTCTCTGGGAGAACACATTTCTAATAATGCGCTCTATATTTTCAATTTCATTAAAGGTGGGTATAATAATTATCCCATTTACCATTCCCAAAAGTTTTGCACAAATGTATGGAAATTAAAACTTCAAATCTTCATGACGAACCACTGGAATAAGGGTCAAAATTTTACATTTGTAAAAAATAATTAGATGCAGGCAACCGAAAGAATCTTTGAATATCAGGATTGGATCACCATCCTATTCCTGGCGTGTTTTATACTTCTGGTTGTAGCAAAAATTTTGTTCCCTCAACGCTTCGAGGAATTTACCTCCCTGTTGAATTCGGGCAAATTTATAGCCTTTAAAGGAAAAGAGAATAAAGCTTTTCATGGTTTTAACATTTTATTGCTATGTCTGCAGGCGATTTCGGTTTCAATCTTTTTATTTATCGTGTACCAATTTTTTTTGGGGAGAGATCCTGAACCCTTAATTCTTTTTATCAGGATTTTTACGGCCTATTTCTGCCTTATATTGATCAAAGCGGGGATTGAAAAAATCATTGGTAACATCTTCAATATCGATGATAAAATCGATTATTATATTTTCCAGAAATTCAGCTATAGAAATTTCATCTCTATTTTTCTATTAATTGCATCTTTATTATTAATTTACACTTTCTACCCTACGATCCTGATATTAGGATTTATCGCCGGTTCTGCTATCATCGCAAACGCTATAGGACTGATAATCATATACAGGAGAAATCAAAGTGTGCTTAGCGCCAATTGGTTTTATTTTATTTTGTACCTTTGCGCTCTTGAAATAGCGCCTTATATAATTTTGTATAAGCTAATTACAATTTAAAGAGGACCTAATAAAGTTTTATATATGAAAGTGAAAACAATTTTGGTTTCTCAACCAGAGCCTAAGGTGGAAAATTCCCCTTATTTTGAGTTAGAGGAAAAGCAAAAAGTTAAAATTGATTTCATTCCTTTTATTCATGTTGAAGGTGTTCCTTCTAAAGAAGTAAGACAGCAAAAAGTGGATCTTACCAAGTACACTGCAATTATTCTTACCAGTAGGAATGCGGTTGACCATTTCTTTAGAATTGCAGAGGAAATGAGATATAAAGTACCAGACACCTTGAAGTATTTTTGTCTTAGTGAGGCGGTGGCTTATTATCTGCAAAAATATGTAGTGTACCGCAAGAGAAAGATCTATGTAGGTAAAAGAACATTTACAGAACTGGCTCCTCTCATCAAGAAATATAAAAATGAAAAGTTCCTCCTTCCTTCCTCAGATATGCTGAAGCCGGATGTGCCTAAAACTTTAAATAAATTAGGCGTAGACTGGACTAAGGCTGTTTTTTACAGAACAGTGGTGAGTGATCTTTCACATCTCAAGGATGTAACCTATGATATTCTGGTTTTCTTTAGCCCGAGTGGAATTAAGTCGCTATTCGAAAATTTCCCAGATTTCAAACAGAACAATACCAGGATCGCCGTTTTTGGAAATACAACTATCAAAGCAGCGAAAGAACATGGTCTTACTGTGAACATTAAGGCGCCTACGCCCGAAACTCCTAGTATGACCATGGCTATTAACAAATACATAAGCGAGGTAAATAAAAAGTAATCCTTTTTAACCTTCAGCCACAAATAAAAAAATCCGGTCATAGACCGGATTTTTTTTCAACTAACAATTTAAAACTATTCGATGGGAGCGCCGTTCATTATTTCTTCATTGGCATATTCCTCGAACTTACTAAAGTTTTTTCTAAAGAATTTAGAAAGCTCTTTTGCTTTGCGATCATAAGCATCTTTATCTTCCCAGGTATTCTTGGGGTTTAAAACTTCTGAAGGCACATTTTCACATGTCTTGGGCATTTGCAGACCAAAGATCTCGTGCTTTTCATATTCCACGTTATCAAGTTTTCCTTCGAGAGCCGAACTTATCATTTCACGGGTATATTTCAGCTTCATTCTGCTACCTACTCCGTAAGGACCACCTGTCCAACCGGTATTTACCAGCCAAACATTCACTTCAGCAGCTTTCATTTTCTTACTCAGCATTTCAGCATATTCTGTGGGATGCAATGGCATAAATGGCGCACCAAAACATGCAGAAAAACTAGGAACCGGCTCATCTACACCTGCTTCAGTCCCTGCCACCTTAGCGGTATAACCGCTTATAAAATGATAGGCCGCCTGTCCCGGTGTTAGTTTGCTAATTGGAGGTAAAACCCCAAACGCATCAGCAGTAAGGAAAAATATATTCTTTGGATTCTTACCCGAGGAAGGCTCCTGTATATTATCTATATGGTGAATAGGATAGCTCACTCTTGTATTTTGAGTGATACTGGTATCCTGGAAATCTACATTTCCGTCTTTATCGAGAACCACATTTTCCAGGATAGCTCCCGGTTTAATAGCTCGATATATGTCTGGTTCGTTTTCCTCAGTAAGATTGATCACCTTGGCATAGCAACCTCCTTCAAAATTGAAGATTGTATTCTCTGAAGTCCACCCGTGTTCATCGTCACCTATTAATTTTCTTTCAGGATCCGCAGATAAGGTTGTCTTTCCTGTTCCAGATAATCCAAAGAAAATAGCAGTATCCCCTTCTTCACCCACGTTAGCCGAGCAGTGCATCGGCAAGGTGTTCTTGAACACCGGAAGTATAAAATTAAGCGCAGAGAAAATACCCTTTTTGATCTCGCCTGTATATCCTGTACCGCCAATCAAAGCTATTTTTTTACTGAAATTTAAAATTGCAAAATTTTCCTGACGGGTACCATCAATAGCAGGATCTGCTTTAAAACCCGGTGCGTTTATGATTAACCAGTCTTCCTTGAAATTTGCAAGTTCATCGTCTTGCGGACGGAGGAACATATTATATGCAAATAAATTAGACCAGGGATATTCATTCACCACCCTTATATTCAAACGATATTGTTCATTTGCACAAGCATATGCATCTCTCGCATATATCTCTTTATTACCAAGATACGCTACGACCTTGTCATAGAGTTTATCGAACTTTTCCGGATCAAAAGGAATATTAATATCCCCCCACCACACTTTGTCCCTGGTGATCTCATCTTTTACAATGAATCTGTCTTTTGGAGATCTACCAGTAAATTCCCCGGTGTTCACTGCCAAAGCTCCGAATGCACTTTCAACCCCCTGATCGAGTCTTAAAGTTTCATCATGAAGTTCCTTTGGGGAAAGCTGGTAATGTACTGTGGCGTTATTGATCCCGTAATCCTCTAACGAAATCGTTTTCGTAATTTGGGTGTTATCGACCATAAAAAATCAATTCTATTGTTTGTTTAGGCGTACAAAAGTAAAAATCTTATGTAGATAAAACGTTAAACAAAATCAATTTATTTCATTTTTAACTTTATGAATTTCAGTAGTAATAAAATCCAACCCAGTATTAATAAGCCTCCGCCTAGCGGCGTCACAAGGGCAATTGATTTAAAACTCATTCCCAGGAGGCTGCCGGCAGAAAGTAAATAAATAGAACCTGAAAAGAATATCACCCCTATACAAAACAAATAAAAGATGGTATCCAGTTTAGCTGCAGTTATCCCCGAATAGCCTCCAATAATTAAAAGCAGAATAGCGTGATACATTTGAAAGCGCACACCTGTTTCAAAGCTTTCCAGTGAGTTTGCCGAGATGACTTCTTTTAATCCATGTGCGGCAAAAGCACCAAGAATTACAGCTAAAAGGCCAAAAACAGCTCCGGTAATTAAAAATCTCCTATGCATTATTTCAATTTTATTTGATTCAAAGTTTTAATACATTCGTCGGCAACTACACAAAACTAACTTAATTTATGCGAGAAATTTTAATTATAGGAGCGGGAAAATCTACTTCTGCTCTTATTAATTACCTGCTCCAGCAGGCCGAAAGTGAAGATCTGTTTTTACGAATTGGAGATTTAGATATTGAGAATGCACAGAGAGCCTGCCAGGACCACCCAAAATGTATGGCTTTTGAATTAGATGTTTTCCAAGCCCAAAGCAGAGAGCCGGCGATCCAAAAGGCAGATATCGTTATTTCTATGCTCCCGGCAAGATATCATATAGAAGTAGCCAAAGATTGCCTTAAATATGGCAAAAATATGGTCACAGCCTCCTATATAAGTGATGAAATGAAGGCTCTAGATGAGGAAGTAAAGGCTAAGGGACTGGTTTTTATGAATGAGATCGGCGTAGATCCAGGTATCGACCATATGAGCGCCATGCAGGTGATTGACAGGATAAGAGATAAAGGTGGTAAAATGCTGCTATTTGAATCTTTTACGGGAGGC